>JANYIP010000151.1 GCA_025361995.1 Streptomycetales bacterium
CACCACGTACAACCGGTCATCCACGCTGAGCGCATCCAGGTCGACACCAGCGAGCGACTCGAGCATGGTGATCGTCGCCGCGCCCGGCTGCGCCGCCGCCAACTCACGCGGCGTCATGGACGCGGGACTTGTCGGAGTCGAGCACATGTTCGAAGCCCAGCACGTCAACCACGGTTGATCAAATCGAAAAGTCGTTATCCGCCAACAACTATTCGGGCGAACCGACCACTCAAGCCAGCTGGTCAAGCCGCCGCAAGATGACGCCCTCGCGCAACGCCCACGGGCAGATCTCGAGCTCGTCGATCCCGAGCAGGTCCATCGCCGCGTCGGCCACGACAGCGCCGGCGAGCAGCTGCTTGGCCCGCCCGGGCGACACCCCGGGCAAGCTCGCCCGCTCCGCGGCAGACATCGCGGCGATCCGCGGTACCCACTCGACCAGGTCCTTGTGCCGCAGCACCCGACGTACGTACGGGCCGTCGGTCGAGGGAGCCGCGCCGGTCAGCCGGGCCAGCGACCGGAACGTCTTGGAGGTCCCCACCACACGGTCCGGCGATCCGGCCCGGATGACCCGGCCGAGGTCGCGCGCGAACGCTGCCCGGACGAACTTGCGCAACGCCTTGACGTCATCGGCGCTCGGCGGGTCCTGCGGCAGGTGCTCGCGGGTCAGCCGGCCGGCGCCGAGGGGGACCGAGTTCGCCGCGTCGGGCTCTTCGTCGGACCCGGTGGCCACCTCGAGCGAGCCGCCGCCGATGTCCAGCACGAGCAAGCGCCCGGACGACCAGCCGTACCACCGGCGTACGGCCAGAAAGGTCAGCCGGGCCTCGTCCTCACCTGACAGGACCGCCAGCTCGATGCCACCGGCCGACCGTACCCGGTCGAGCACGTCGTCGCCGTTGGGTGCCTCACGCACCGCCGAGGTGGCGAAGGCGAGCATCTCCTCGACCCCCTTGTCCTCAGCCTGCGCCAGGGCCTCGGTGACGAACGCGACGAGCTGCTCGGAGCCCCGCGGCCCGATCCGGCCCGAGTCGTCGAGCAGCTCGGCCAGCCGCAGCTCGGTCTTGTACGAGAAGGCCGGGATCGGCGGGGCCCCGGCGTGGGCGTCGACGACGAGGAGGTGGACGGTGTTGGAACCGACGTCGAGTACCCCAAGGCGCATGGGGTGACGGTATCCGCCGCGGCGCCCCGTACGCTGACGCGGTGCCAGAAGTAGACCTCGACTTCCCACGTGCCTGGGTGGAGTTCAACGACCCGGCCGACGCCCGCCAGATCTTCCGCTGCGACCTCACCTGGTTGACCTCGAGCTGGACCTGTATCTACGGGTCGGGATGCGCCGGCGTGATCGAAGGCCGTCCGGACGACGGCTGCTGCACCTTGGGCGCGCACTTCTCGGAGAAGAAGGACGAGAGGCGCACGCTGAAGTTCGCCAAGGAGCTGACCCCCGCGACGTGGCAGCTCCACGGGACGAACCGGCTGGTCGAGACGGACGAGGAGGGCGCCCGCAAGACCCGGGTCGTGGACGGCGCTTGCGTGTTCCTCAACCGGTCCGGTTTCGCCGGCGGCGAGGGCTGTGCGCTGCACGGCCTGGCCTTGCGCAAGGGGCTGCACCCGCTGGAGACGAAGCCGGACGTCTGCTGGCAGCTGCCGATCCGACGTACGTTCGAGCGGGTGACCCGGACGGACACTAGCGAGGTCTTGGTCGTCTCGATCGGCGAGTACGACCGGCGCGGCTGGGGTCCCGGGGGGCACGACCTGGCCTGGTACTGCTCGGGCAACACCGAGGCGCACGTCGGCCGTGAGCCCGTCTTCCGGTCGAACGCGCCGGAGCTGACGGCCTTGATGGGCGAGCAGGGGTATGCCGAGCTTGCCCGGCTCTGCGAGCAGCGGCTGGCCACCCGAGGCCGACGCGGCCGGGACCTCGTGGCGCCGCACCCCGCCGACCCGACGGGCTGACCGGCTGACCGGCTGACCGGCTGACCGGCACCAAGAAACGACACTAAACCGGCCCCGTTCGTCACGCACCGATAGACAACGCTCACTAATTGTTCATGCCGAGTTCCTTGGACTGGGGGTCCGGAGGTGAGACTGTGCCTTTGTGATGCGACCTACGGGATCGTTCCCCAAGCTCTCCAGGTCTGCCCGGACGCCCAAGAGACCGGAGCGTGCCACGGACCTTCTGAGAGAGGCCCAGCACCTCATCGTGGAGGCCGCCGGGCTGCTCGGCTCGGGCCCGGAGGACGGCGGCCTGTGGGACGCCGTGGCGATCCTGGTGGAGCAGCGGGAGACCGCCGAGACCCAGCCGGCCGACGAGCCGAGCGCCGCGGACAGCGTCTGACACCGACCTGTCGGAGCGTGGTCCTACGCTGCGCGCCATGGCGAAGGTCAGCAGCGTGAGCGGTACGAGCAAGGCCCCCCGGGCGTCGTACCGCTGCGGGGAGTGCGGCTGGCAGGCCGCCAAGTGGGTGGGCCGGTGCGGGGAGTGCCAGGCCTGGGGGACGGTCGAGGTCGTGGGTGGCCCGCAGCTGCGCCAGGTCGCGGCCGGACCGGTGACTGTCGCGGCGGTGCCGATCGGCGACATCGACGTCGAGTCGGCCGTCTCGAGGAGCACCGGTGTCGACGAGCTGGACCGGGTCCTCGGCGGCGGGCTGGTCCCCGGCGCCGTGGTGCTGCTGGCCGGCGAGCCCGGCGTCGGGAAGTCCACGCTGCTGCTCGAGGTCGCCGCCCAGGCTGCGCGGGGTGGCCGCAAGGCGCTGTACATCACGGGCGAGGAGTCGGTGGCCCAGATCCGGCTGCGAGCCGACCGGATCGGCGCGCTCGACCCCGCCCTCTACCTCGCGGCGGAGACCGACCTGGGCGCCGTTCTCGGTCACATCGACGCGGTCCGTCCGGAGCTGCTCGTCCTGGACTCCGTCCAGACGGTGTCCACCGCTGAGGCGGAGGGAACCGCCGGCGGCATCACCCAGGTCCGCGAGGTGGCCGGCGCGCTCATCCGGGTCGCCAAGGAGCGGGACATCGCCACGATCCTGGTCGGTCACGTCACCAAGGACGGCTCGATCGCCGGGCCTCGGATCCTCGAGCACCTGGTCGACGTGGTGCTGCACTTCGAGGGCGACCAGCACTCGCGGCTGCGAATGGTGCGCGCGATCAAGAACAGGTACGGACCGGCGGACGAGGTGGGCTGCTTCGACCTGTCCGGTGAAGGCATCGTCGGCCTGCCCGACCCGAGCGGGCTGTTCCTGTCGCACGGACTCGGGCCGTCCATCGGAACCTGCGTCACCGTCGCGCTCGAAGGGCGCCGCCCACTCGTGGCCGAGGTCCAGGCACTGGTCGCCAGGAGCGCGTTCGGCAACCCCCGCCGAGCCACCTCCGGGCTGGACGCGTCGCGGCTGTCGATGGTCCTCGCGGTGCTCGAGCGCCGGGGTCGGGTCAAGCTCTTCGACTCCGACGTGTACGCCTCGACGGTCGGTGGAGTCCGGCTCACCGAGCCCGCCACCGACCTCGCGGTCCTGCTCGCGGTGGCCTCCGCCGCCCTCGAGCAGCCGCTGCCCCTCGGCCTGGTCGTGATCGGGGAGGTGGGCCTCGCCGGCGAGATCCGGCGGGTGTCCGGGGTGCAGCAGCGTCTCGCCGAGGCGGCCCGGCTGGGCTTCACCCGCGCGCTGGTCCCGGTCGACTCGGGCGAGCCGCCGCCGGACTTCCTGTGCCTGGAGGTGCAGAACCTCGGCGGCGCTCTCGAGGCTCTGATGTCCGGGCTACGGCAGCTAGACTGACGACGATCTTCGGCGGGCGACGGGAACCGGTGGGAGCAGGGCGTGTCAGCGAGCGAGCGCATCGGCGCCACCGACAAGAGCGACGCCCTCCTGCGGCAGACGCTGGCAGCCGTGGCCCCCGGGACGGCGATGCGCGACGCGCTCGAGCGGATCCTGCGGGGAAGGACCGGCGCCCTGATCGTGCTCGGCTTCGACAAGGCAGTGGAGATCCTCTGCACCGGCGGGTTCGCCCTCGACGTGGGCTTCTCCGCCACGGGGCTGCGCGAGCTCGCGAAGATGGACGGCGCCGTCGTCCTCGACCGTGACGCCACCCGGATCCTGCGCTGCAACGTCCAGCTCGTCCCCGACCCGTCGATACCGACCGAGGAGTCCGGCACCCGGCACCGCACCGCAGAGCGGGTGGCCAAGCAGACCGGGTACCCGGTGATCTCGGTCAGCCAGTCGATGCACATCATCGCGCTGTACATCGGGAACCGGCGCTACGTCCTCGAGGACTCCGCGACGATCCTGTCGAAAGCCAACCAAGCCCTGGCGACCCTCGAGCGCTACAAGCAGCGCCTGGACGAGGTCTCCGGGACGCTGTCCGCCCTCGAGATCGAGGACCTCGTCACCGTCCGCGACGTCGCCGCCGTCGCGCAGCGGCTCGAGATGGTCCGCCGGATCGCCGGCGAGATCGACGGCTATGTCGTCGAGCTCGGCACCGACGGCCGGCTGCTCTCCCTCCAGCTCGACGAGCTGATCGCTGGCGTCGAGGCGGACCGCGAGCTCGTCGCCAGGGACTACCTGCCGCTGCCCAGCGGGCGCCGGCACCGTACCGTTCCCGAAGTCCTCTCCGAGCTCGACGGGCTCAGCTCGGTCGACCTCCTCGACCTCGGCGCGGTCGCCCGGGCCCTCGGTCACAACAGCTCGGGCGAGGCCTTGGACAGCGCAGTTGCCCCGCGTGGGTACAGGCTGCTGGCTCGCGTCCCGCGGCTGCCGACGACCGTCGTCGACCGCCTGGTCGACCACTTCGGCACGTTGCAGAAGCTGCTCGCGGCCAGCATCGACGACCTGCAGGCCGTCGAGGGCGTGGGCGAGAGCCGGGCCCGTACCGTCCGCGAAGGCCTGTCCCGCCTCGCCGAGTCGTCGATCCTGGAGCGGTACGTCTGACCTGGTACGTGTGACTAGCCGGCGACCTCGGCCGGCGGCGTCGACGGGCTGAGCCCGGCAAGCAGCCGCATGTCGATCAGCAGGACCGGCAAGTACGACGGGTCAGCAGTTCGCAGGACATCCACGACGTACGCCGGGAGCCCGATCGGCCGGGGCCCGGGGTCGCTGATGAACCCGCCTGCCTCGACGACAGCGAGAACGCGGTCCACCGCGATGCCCACCGGTCCCTCGGGGCCGGGAGCCATGACGACGACGTCGCCAACGCCACCGGTCTCCGGCTCGGCCCGAAGGTCGACCAGCGGCAACGGATCGCCACGGAGCTCGATCAGCCCGGTGACAGGCGCACGCACGCCACGCAACGGCTGCACGCCGACGGCGCGGATGATCTCCCGCACCTGGTCCAGCGGTGCTGCCAGATCACGCCCGCCCATGACGAACGTCAGGTACCCGCTCACGCGCCCCTCCGAATGGGATCGGCCCCTCCGTCTGCTTCATCGGCCAACCGACGGCACAACTGCACCAGTTCCTGCAACCTTCGTCCGTCGAGCATCCGGCGTACCGTCTCCGGCGGTACGCCGGGCAGTGTCGTGGCGGCCGCCCGGTAGGCCGGCGCGGCCTGCTTGCTGCGACCTACAGCGCTGAGCGCGACCGCCAGCAGGAAGTGCGCGTGACCGGCCAGCGGGTCGAGGAAGACGGCGCGCTGCAGGGGCTCCACCGCGCCTCCGTTGTCACCTTGGTTGAGGAGCGAGTGACCCAGCAGCAGGTACGCCGCGGAGCTCACCGGGTCGACCAGGAGGACTGCGGCCGCGAGCTCGGCCGCCTGGGCGTACGCGCCGGTGTCGAAGGCCGCCTGAGCCGCTTCGATCGGGGACAGCCGTGCGGGGGCCACCGGTCGCGGTGCCGGCGGCGGCGCCTTCACAGCCGCGACGGGTGCGCGCCTCGGTGGCGGCGGGCTCGTCTGTCCCGGCTTGGCCGGTGGCCGGGCCCGCGAGAAGTCACCGGCAGACCGGTACGCGAAGGCCTCACCGACCGCCTCGAGCGAGAACGCGTCGCTGACCTGCCACAGCGACTCTGCCGGGCCCATGAGCAGCCAGCCCGACGGCGCGAGCACGTCACGGAAGCGGGACACCAAGGACCGCGTCGTGTCGCGGGAGAAGTAGATACTGACGTGCCGGCACACGACCAGGTCCACGCTGCGCAGCGCGAACGGAGGCGGGTCCGTCACCAGGTTGTGGTGGGCGAACTCGACGAGCCGGCGCACCTCGTCCTTGACCGTGTACGTGCCGTCGGCCTCGCGGACCAGCCAGCGGTCGACCGCATCGGGCTCGGCCAGGTCGATCGTCCGGCCGGAGTACGTCGCAGCCCCGGCCACCTGCAACGCCGCCGTCGAGACATCCGTACCCACCACCCGCATCTTGGGCGGGTTGGACATCCGGTGCGCGACCTCGAGCATCAGCATGGCCAGGGTGAACGGCTCTTCGCCGGTGGAGCAGCCTGCGCTCCAGACGACGACCTCGCGGCCCTGGTTCGCCGCCCGGGTCAGGACGTCGGGCAGGATCTGCCGGCGCAACGCCTCGATCTGCGGACGGGCCCGGTGGAAGTGCGTCTCCTGGATCGTGACGGCATCGAGCAGCCGCTGCCGTTCCACGCCGCCGTCGGGGTGCGCCAGCCGTTCGATGTACCTGCCCACGTCAGGCTGGCCGCTCGCGGTCAGACGCTCGTCGATGATGCTGGCAAGGCCGGCTCGGCGGCCCTCGTCGAACTCCAGCCCGGCGGTCCGCCGCAGGTACTCGCGGAGCAGCTCGAAGTCGGCAGGTGCCAGCGGGCGCGTCATGACCCGGCCCCGGCAGCGGCCTGGCCCGCCCGGCAGTCCTCGACGGCCGTGATGATCGCCGTCGCCATCTGGGACAAGGGCAGCTGCAGGTCGACGGCGTCGAGCGCTAGCGCTGCCGCCGGCATGCCCCAGACCACGCTGCTCGCCTCGTCCTGCCCGAGGGTCCGCGCCCCGGCCTGCCGCATGGCGAGCAGGCCCTGGGCGCCGTCGCGGCCCATGCCGGTCAGGAGCACACCGACCGCGCTGGCCCCGCACAGCCGGGCCACGCTGGTGAACGTCACGTCCACCCCGGGTACGTGGTACTGGCCGTCCGGCGGCGAGCTGAGCTCGACCCGGAACCCAGGTCGCAGGACCAGGTTGAGCCCGGCCGGTGCGAGATAGACGTTGCCGGCGATCAGCCGCTCGCCGTCCTGGGCCACGCCCACCGTCAGCTCGGCGGAGTCGTCCAGCCAGCGGGCAAGTCCCTCGAGGAAGCCTTCCGCCATGTGCTGGACCACGAGGATCGCGACACCCAGGTCGACGGGCAGCTCACGCAGGATCGCCGCAAGTGCCGGTGGGCCACCGGTCGATGCGCCGATCGCCACGACGAGCAGCTTGCGCTTGCGGACGTCGGCCGAGGGGCCTGGGCCGACCCGGTCGGCGTGCTGGACCTTGAGGTCCGCCGACCCGGTGACCGGACCGGGCGGAGCCAGCGTTTGGTTCGCGGGCTGGTCAGTGCGGTCCGACGGGTCCACCGGCCGGACCCGGTCCCGGCCAGGGATCTGCTCGCGGCGAGCGCTCGGCTCGCGCTGGTCGCCCGGCTGGGCAGCGGCGGGTCCATCGACGCGCTCGCCCCGTTCGATGCGCTCGCCCGGTTCGTTGCGCTCGCCCCGTTCGACGCGCTCAGTGTGCCGAGCCCGCAGCCGGGCGCGCGGGTGGGTGATGACGGGTACCCGGCTGGCCATCTTGAGGTGGCGGTGCAGGGCCTGGGCGAACTCTGCCGTACCCGCAGCCGGGTCGAGCGGGCCGATCACGTCGACGACGCCGGCTGCCAGTGCGGCTCGCGGCTGGTTCGCGGCGTCGCCGCAGATGACGATCGGTGTCGGCCTGGTGGCCATGATGCGCTCGATCGCCTCCAGGCCGCCGTCGAGCAGGTCGAGGTCGACCAGGACGGCCGACGGCCGGTTGTCGAAGACCAGGCGCTCAGCGGTCTCGGGGTCGCGCGCAACTCCGACGATGGCGAACTCCGGGGCCTCCAACAGTCGCTCGAGCTGGCGCACCCGCGCGGCGGTGGCGGCGACCAGGACGACGCTGACGACCGGGCTGGGGACGACACCGGCCGCGTGCACTGTCGCCACGTAGCCTCCGTCCCTCGTCGCCTGCGCGGGGCAGCAGCGCTCCCGGGCCGGCCGCAACAACGACCGCTCCCGCAATGTCGTCGCGAAGGTCTTGGGGCTTGAGGCCCGCGAGTGGCCGACTCAGTGCAGGCTGAACGGGACCGCGGTGGACTTCAGCGTCTCGTTGCGCGCCACCAGCGTGTACGAGCCGGGCGCCGCGGTGGGCTGATTGGCCGGGCACCCCACCTTGGACGTGATGCGGCTCCAGGACAGCGTGCTCACGAACACCTGCCCGGGGTTGAGGACGTTCACCGCAGCCGCGCCGCCCGGGGCGCAGTCGTCCGAGGACCAGACCCGGGTCGTACCCGACATGATGGTCAGACCCATCGCCGCCCGGCCGATGTCCCGCTTGCAGGACGCCTTCCCGGTGTTGGTCACCGACACGGTCAGCCTGGGCCGCTGGCCCGCGGTGTACGACGACGCGTCCGTCTGGGCCTGCACCTTGATGACCGAGTCCGGGCACAGCGTGATCGCGGCCGGAGTGTGACTCGCCGACGGCGTGTGGGACACGCTGGGCGTAGGCGTGCTGGAGATCGACGGCGTCGGAGTGCTGGAGATCGACGGCGTGGTCGTCGGGGATGTCGAGGGGTGGGTCCCGGTGGCGGTCTTAGCGCTGTCGCCGCCGCCGAAGAGCAGCAGCGAGCCACCCACGACGACCACGATGATGACGACAACAATCATCGCGCGCCTGAACCAGTACGCACCCGGTGGCAACGTCCCCACGGGGTGCAGCAAGGACCCCACAGGGGCAGCCTAAGGTGCGTCGGCGCCGCCGTGGCAGCATCGACGCAAGTGGCGCGCCTGCGGCTGGGGCGAGCACGATGGGGGCGATGCCTTCGACCCGCCCTCACCCCCTCCACGACCCGGTCACCCGCTGGTACGCCGAGCAGGCCCGCACCCTGCCGTGGCGGAGCCCGGCCGTCGACGGCTGGGCCGTCCTGGTCAGCGAGGTCATGCTCCAGCAGACCCCGGTCGCCCGGGTGCTGCCCGCGTACACCGACTGGATGGCGCGGTGGCCCACACCGGCCGAGCTGGCGGCCTGTGCCGCTGGCGACGCCGTCCGGGCGTGGGGAAGGCTCGGATACCCGCGGCGTGCGCTGCGGCTGCACGGGGCCGCGGTCATGTGCGTCGAGCGCTTCGGCGGGGCGGTGCCCAGCGGCTACGACGACCTGCGCACGCTGCCCGGGGTGGGCGACTACACGGCTGCGGCGGTGGCGTCGTTCGCGTACGCCCAGCGGCACGTCGTCCTCGACACCAACGTGCGCCGAGTGCTGGCCCGGCTGGTAGGCGGGGTCGAGTACCCGCCCGAGGGTGGGCCGGTTGCCGCCGAGCGTGCGGTCGCCGCTGCGCTGCTGCCGGACGTACCCGCCGAGGCAGCGAGGTGGAACGTCGCCGTGATGGAGCTGGGTGCGCTCGTCTGCACCGCCCGGTCGCCGCGCTGCGCCGACTGCCCGGTGGCTGCGCGGTGCCGGTGGCTGCTGGGCGGCAAGCCCAGGTGGGACGGAGCCGCGCGGCGCGGCCAGACGTACGCCGGGACAGACCGCGCCGTCCGCGGCAAGCTCCTCGCCGTGCTGCGCGACCATCCCGGGCCGGTCGCCCGGGTCGAGCTCGAGCCCGTCTGGGCCGAGGCGGTCCAGCGCGAGCGGTGCCTCGACAGCCTCGTCGCCGACGGCCTGGTCACCCCGCTCACCGACGACCTCTTCACCCTCCCCACCTGACCCCCCCCCACCGGCGCGTTGAGAAGAGGGGCCGGACGCCTGGGCGTCCGACTCTTCTTCTTCGCTGTGCTTGTTGGGCTGGCTGGGCTGGCTGGGCTGGCTGGGCAGCTGTGCCTAGTCGGCGGTGCCGGCGGTCTCCACGGGTGGGGAGTCAGGCAGGGGCGCCTTGTCCGTACCCTCGAAGGTGAAGGTCTGCGCCTCGTCCGCGCCCTCGACGTCGACGACGACGAGCTGGCCCGGCCGGAGCTCGCCGAAAAGGATCTTCTCCGACATCGGGTCCTCGATCTCGCGCTGGATGGTACGGCGCAACGGCCGGGCACCCAGGACGGGGTCGTAGCCCTTCTTGGCGAGCAGCGCCTTGGCCGCAGTCGTGAGCTCCACGCCCATGTCCTTGTCGCGCAGCCGCTCGTCCAGCTTGTCGATCATGAGGTCGACGATGACCGTGATCTCGTCCGGCGTGAGTTGGTGGAAGACCACGATGTCGTCGATGCGGTTGAGGAACTCGGGCCGGAAGTGCTGCTTGAGCTCGTCCTGGACCTTGGTCTTCATCCGGTCGTAGCCGGTCATGCCCTCACCGGTACCGGCGAAGCCGAGGTTCTGGCCCTTGGAGATGTCCCGGGTGCCGAGGTTGGTGGTCATGATGATCACCGTGTTCTTGAAGTCGACCACCCGACCCTGTGCGTCGGTCAGCCGGCCGTCCTCGAGCACCTGCAGCAGCGAGTTGAAGATGTCGGGGTGCGCCTTCTCGATCTCGTCGAAGAGCACCACCGAGAACGGCTTGCGCCGCACCTTCTCGGTCAGCTGGCCACCCTCCTCGTACCCGACGTAGCCGGGAGGCGAGCCGAACAGCCGCGACACCGTGTGCTTCTCGGAGAACTCGCTCATGTCGAGCTGGATCAGCGAGTCCTCGTCGCCGAACAGGAACTCGGCGAGCGTCTTGGACAGCTCGGTCTTGCCGACGCCCGAGGGCCCGGCAAAGATGAACGACCCACCGGGACGCTTCGGGTCCTTCAGGCCCGCACGCGTACGACGGATGGCCTGCGAGA
>JANYIP010000289.1 GCA_025361995.1 Streptomycetales bacterium
CGGCCAGGGTCAGGAAGCCGTACGAGGCCAGCCCCACGACCACGAGCCCAGCCGTCACGGCGACGACACCGCGGCGGGCAGTGGCCGTGCTGGCTGCGCTGGCTGCGCTGGCTGTGCTGGCCGTGCTGGCCGTGCTGGCCGTGCCTGCCGTGCTCTCGGCCACTGGCTCGGACATCCGCGCTCGCCGGGCTTCGGACCCGTCGGTCGGACCAGGGCCTGGGCGACGAACCGGCCGGCGAGCGCGCGGTCGCCACTGCGTGCCGCGGCTGCGGCCCGGCTCGCCGAGTGCAGCCGCGAGGTCAGGTGGAGGTCGGCCGCGCGCGCCGCCCGGTGCCAGCCGTGGTCGGCCATCCGGGTCCGGACCTCGCGGAAGAAGGACAGCTCCTCGTCGAACCGGTCGCCGGTGTGCGCCCGGGCTGAGGACAGGCTGGCCTCGTGCCGGCGGTACTGGAAGCAGACCTCGTCGAGCAGCAGGACCTGCGCACCGTCGAGCAGCATCCGTAGGTACAGGTCGAGGTCTTGCACCACGTCGTACCCGGGCCGGAACCCGTGCCGCTGCAACCAGTCCCGGCGAAACGCCACGGCCGGGAAGTACATCCAGTTGCCGCGCAGCAGCGAGGTTGCGAGCTGCTCGCCGCCGACCAGCCGCTGCTTGTCGACCCGCGGAGCCAGCGCCCGCTTGACCCGGTCGGCGAAGGGTTGGACCTGCGCGCCGGTGCTATCGATCACGCGTACGCCGGGATGGACGAACGCCGCCCGACCGAAGGCGTCCCGGGCTCGGGTGACAGTGCCGACATAGCCCGGAAGCACCCGGTCGTCGGCGCCCATCAGCACCACGAGCTCACCGGTCGCCAGGTCCACGCAGCGCTGAAAGTTGCGGTTGATACCGAGGTTGACCGGGTTGTGGCGGTAGGTGATCCGGTAGTCCTGCGCTCCGGCAAGACCGGAAGGTCCGGTGAGCCCTGCGAACCAGGCCGCGAGGACGGGATCGGCGGGCCCGTCGTCGACGACGGTGAGCACCCAGTCGGGGACGGACTGGGCGAGCACGCTGGCGACGGCCTCGCGCAGCAGCGGGGTGTCCCCGTACGCGGGGATCATGAACTCGACGCGGGCGGCGCTGCGGTGCGTCGGCTCGGCGGCGGGCTGGTGCGGCGCGGCGGGCATGACAGGCCAAGGCTACGGCAGCAGCTGCCGTGGCGGCTCAGGCCGAGCGCAACCGCGCGGCCGGGCCGGGACGAGGCCGTACGTCGCGCGCGGTCAGCCCGGTGTGCCCTCGCGAGCAAGTCAGCTGCAGCTCGACGGAGCCGTCGCAGTCGTGGTGGTACAACTCGAGCGAAGGGCCGTCGGGGTCCGCGACGTACCGGTCGCCCCAGGTCATCAGCGCGAGCAGGATCGGGTGCAGGTCGATCCCCTTCTGGGTCAGCCTGTACTGGTACCGCTGGCGCTGACCCGGCTCCTGGTACGACTCGCGGCGCAGGATCCCGCCGTCGACCAGGCGGGCCAGCCGGGCGCTGAGCACCTGCCGGGGGATCGCGGTCCGGGTCCGCATGTCCTCGAACCGGCGGATGCCTTGGAAGACCTCGCGCAGCACGACGAGGGTCCACTTCTCGCCGATGATGTCGAGAGTCCGCTCGACGGAGCAGTTGTCGGAAGACCAGTCGAGGGCCGTGGGACGGGACATTCGGCCACCCTAAGTCTTCTTGACAGACTCAGCAAGAGGCGACGGGCTCGGGCCATGCCTGAGTCCACAGAACAGACGCAGCCCGGCACCCGGCACCGCGAGTACACCTGGGGAGACCTGGCTCCCACCCTGGCCGCGCTCCCCGTGATGCCCGGGCTGGAGCTGTTGCGGGACATCGGCTCCGGTGCCCTTCCGCACCCGCCGTTCATGGTCACCATGGGGATGTCGCCGGTGGAGGTGACCCGCGGGCGGGTCGTCTTCAGCCTCGAACCGGCCGAGTGGCACCTGAACCCGCTGGGCACCGTGCACGGCGGGGTGCTGGCCACCCTGCTGGACACCTGCGCGGCCTGTGCACTGCACTCGACCCTGCCGGCCGGAACCGGGTACACGACCGTGGATATCACGGTGAAGTACCTGCGGCCGGTCACCGTGGCGACCGGCACGATCCGCGGCGAGGGAGTCGTGATCAACGCCGGCCGGCGGACGGCCTTGACCGAGGCACAGGCGTTCGACTCCGCCGGTCGACTGCTGGCCCACGCCACCTCGACCTGCCTGCTGCTGGACTTCCGGGCTCCCTGAGGTGGCCCACTCTCACCAACCTCCCGGCAGCCGAGGCCGGTGAGGCTGTTGGAGCTGTTGAGGCTGCGGTCCTGCTGGTCGGACAGCTCCAACTCCAGTAACCTACGCTAGCGTAGGTTACTGGAGAGTAGGTGGAAGCGATGACGAGTACCGCGATCGACCAGCGGGTGGTCCTGCACGGCCAGGAGCTCGCCTACCGGCTATACGAGGGGGCCGGCCCGCTGCTCGTCCTCGTGCACGGGGTGGGTTCGAGCGGCGCGACCTGGGACCCCGTGGTCACCCGGCTCGTGACGGCCGGCGCAGGCGTCCTCGTCCTCGACCTCCCCGGGCACGGCCACTCGGCCAAGGAGCGGGGCGACTACTCCCTCGGCGCACTGGCGAGCACCGTGCGCGACCTGCTCGACCACGTGGGCGTCGAGGAGTGCATCCTGGTGGGGCACTCGCTCGGCGGCGGTATCGCGATGCAGTTCGCGTACCAGTTCCCGGGTCGTTGCCAGGGAATGGTCCTCGTCGCGAGCGGAGGGCTCGGACGCGAGGCCTCGCCGCTGCTGCGCGCCGCGTCGCTGCCCGGCGCCGAGCTGGTGCTGCCGCTGATCACGCACCCGAAGGCGGTGACGGCGCTGTCCGGGGTCGGCCGGGCGCTGGGCTTCCTACGCGGGTCCGGGTCGCTGCTCGACGAGGAGGCGCTGACGACGTTGCGCGAGCTCAGCGACCCGGCGACGCGTACAGCGTTCCTCGCGACGTTGCGCGGCGTCGTGGACATCTCCGGTCAGCGGGTCTCCGCCGTCAGCAAGCTGCCCAGCGCGGGCCACCTGCCCACGCTGCTGGTCTGGGGCGACCGCGACCCGATCATCCCGATCGAGCACGGTCGCGCAGCGGTCGCGCTGCTCCCGTACGGGCGGCTGGTGGTCTTCCCCGGCGCTGCGCACGAGCCGCACCGGCACGACCCGGCGCGCTTCGCGGACCTGCTGCTCACCCACCAAGCTCTCGTCGCAGACTCGGGTCAGACCGACGCGGGGCTATAGCCCCGGCTGGGTCTGACCCGAGATCAGGTCCGCGACGTCTGCGGCGGCACGCTCGCCTGTACGCAGCGCGCCCTCCATCAGCCCGGACCACTCCCCCGCCGTCCACTCCCCCGCCAGTACGACGCTCCCGACGACGCGCTGGTTGCGGTCGAGCGCGACAGGTTCGCCGCCGGGCCACGCACCGG
>JANYIP010000331.1 GCA_025361995.1 Streptomycetales bacterium
CGTCGGCGCTGCCGGTGAACCACCGCGGGCCGAGCCGCTGCTGAGCCGGGACCGGGGTGACGTAGTTGCCCAGCAGGGTCGACATCCGCCAGGTGGTCGTGATGTGCCGGTCGAGCGAGTGCGACTTGTACTGGGTCAGCACGCACAGCCGCAGGTAGCCGGCGTTGACCAGGTTGGACAGCACGAAGTCGACGAGCCTGTACTGCCCGCCGAAGGGCACCGCCGGTTTGGCCCGGTCGGCTGTCAGGGGCATCAAGCGCTTGCCCTCACCGCCCGCGAGCACAATCCCCAGCACACGCCTGCGACTCGCCATGCGCCCACCCTAGGGTGGGGAGATGCGCGTTGGAATCCTGACCCGAGAGTTCCCCCCCGACATCTACGGCGGGGCGGGCGTGCACGTGGACTTCCTGGTCCGCGAGCTGCGCCGACTGACGGACGTCGAGGTGTCCTGCTTCGGCGCCCCGCGCGAGGGTGCGACCGCGTACGAACCGCTGCCCGAGCTCGTCGACGCCAACTTCGCCCTGCAGACCCTGGGGGTCGACCTGGCGATGGCGGCCGGCGCGGCGGGGGTCGACATCGTGCACTCGCACACCTGGTACGCCAACCTCGCCGGCCACCTGACCGGGCTGCTGCACGGCATCCCGCACGTGGTCACCGCGCACTCGCTCGAGCCTCGGCGGCCGTGGAAGCTCGAGCAGCTGGGCGGCGGGTACCGGATCTCGTCGTGGATCGAGCGGTCGGCGTACCTGGCGGCCGACGGGGTGATCGCGGTGAGCGACGGGATGCGGACCGACGTGCTCGACTGCTACCCCGAGCTCGACCCGGCCAGGGTGCACGTCGTCCGCAACGGCATCGACACCCAGCTCTATGCCCCTGACGCCGGCACCGACGTGCTCGAGCGCCTCGGCATCGACCAGTCCCGGCCGTACGTGCTCTTCGTCGGGCGGATCACCCGGCAGAAGGGCGTCGGTCACCTGATCGCCGCGGCGCACGACTTCGACCCCGACGTGCAGGTGGTGCTGTGCGCTGGCGCGCCGGACACGCCCGAGATCGGTGCCGAGACGGCCGTGGCGGTCGAGGCATTGGCCACGGCGCGGTCGGGCGTGCTCTGGGTCGCCGACATGCTGCCGCGGGCGGACGTGGTCCAGCTGCTGACGCACGCGGCCGTCTTCGTGTGCCCGTCGATCTACGAGCCGCTGGGCATCGTGAACCTCGAGGCGATGGCGTGCGAGACGGCGGTGGTCGCCTCCGATGTCGGCGGCATCCCGGACGTGGTCGTCGAGGGCGAGACCGGGCTGATGGTGCACTACGAGGCACGGGAGCCGCACGCCTTCGAGGCGGACCTCGCCGCGGCGGTCAACTCGCTGGCAGGCGACCCGGCTCGCAGCCGCGCGATGGGTGTGGCCGGACGTACCCGTGCGATCGACGCCTTCAGCTGGTCCACCATCGCCGACCAGACCCTGGCCATCTACGCCTCCCTTCTCTAGCCCCCTTCCCGTGTTGATCTTGAGCATTCACCGGGCGGCACGCCGGCGGGACCCAGTGATTGCTCAAGATCAACGGGAGATGCGCTCGAGGATGAGGGTGGCCAGGAGGTCGGGGGCCTGCTCGGGAACCCAGTGGCTCGTCTCGGGCAGCTCGGCGAAGCGGTAGTCACCCGTCACCTGCGCCGCGCACCCGGTCGCCGCCAGCCGCCCCACGGCCACGTCCCGGTCCCCCCACACGTACGTCGTCGGAACCGTCACCGCCGGCACGTCGCCGTAGGACTTCGCGTCCATCGCGCGGTACCAGTGCAGCGCCGCCGTCAGCGCGCCCGGCTCCTGCAGCGGCGCCACGAAAGCGGCCACCTCGTCCGGCTCCAGCGTCGACCCCTCGTACATCGCCTTCAGCCGCGAACCATCGCCCGCGAGCAGGATCTCTTCAGGCCGCGGCGACGGCTCGCAGAAGAGCCGCAGGTACGCCGAACGCGCCTGCTGGTCGGGGTCGCTGCGCAGGGCTGCCCCGAACGCGGCCGGGTGCGGCACGGCGACCGCAGTCAGGCTGCGTACCCGCTCGGGGTGCCGGGCCGCCAGCACCCAGCCGATCATCGCGCCCCAGTCGTGCCCGACCACGTGCGCATGCCGCCACCCCAGCGCGTCGAGGAAGCCGACGGCATCAGCCACGAGCAGGTCCAGCGCGTACGCCTCGAACTCCAGCGGGCGAGCGCCGGGCGAGTACCCCCGCTGGTCCGGGGCCACGCACTGCAACCCCGCCTCAGCGAGCAGCACCACGACCTCCCGCCAGCACCGCGAGCCCTCCGGGAACCCGTGCAGCAGCAGGACCGGCGGCCCGTCCGACGGCCCTTCCGCCAAGGCGGTGTACATGAGCGGCCCGACCGTGATCTCCATCCGCCCACCGTACGGCGCCGGACCGGGTGCCGGGAGGTAGCGTCGGTCCGTGCTGGACAGCCTGCGGATCAAGCGCGAGATCGCGCTGGTCTTCGCCCTGTCGCTGGGCGCCTCCGCCGTGTACGCCCTGGTCAACCTCGGCGCCGACCTCACCGCCGGGACGCCGCTCGCGAACCTCTCCGCGCACCTCAACAGCCCCAAGGCGCCGCCCACTCGGCCGACCCTCGACCTCGTCTACCAGCTGCTCGGGATCGGCTTCGCGCTGGTGCCAGTGCTGCTGGCCTGCTACCTGCTGGTGATCGGCGGTGAGCGTGCGACCGGTGTGCTCGGCATCGACCGGAGCGAGCCGCTGCGCGACCTCGCCCGTGGCGCCCTGCTGGCCGCGCTGATCGGCGGCTCCGGGCTCGCGCTCTACCTCACGGCGTTCCACCTCGGCGCGAGCCTGCGGATCGTGCCCACCAGCCTCGGACCGGTTTGGTGGCGCATCCCGGTGCTGCTGCTCTCCGCGGCGGAGAACGCGATCCTCGAGGAGACACTCGTCGCCGGGTTCCTGGTCCACCGCCTCGGACAGCTCGGCTGGCGGCCCTGGCGAGCGGTGGCCACGAGCGCGACCCTGCGGGGGACGTACCACCTCTACCAGGGCTTCGGCGCGTTCGTCGGCAACGCGGTGATGGGCGTCATCTTCGCCCGGCTGTACCAGCGCTGGGGCCGTACCCTGCCGATGATCATCGCGCACACCTTGATCGACTCAGTCACCTTCGTCGGATACGTCCTGCTCGTCGGCAAGGTCTCCTGGCTCCCCTGAGCCTGCCCAGGAGTGTCGGGACGGACCGTCCCTTATCGGCGTATTGCCCCGGTTGTTCCAACCGCCGATGCTCCTGGGTATGAGCGGGCTCTGGACATGGGACCCGGAGACCGGCGCGGTGACGTGGTCGGGCTCCGTCGCGCCCCTGCACGGCCTCAC
>JANYIP010000334.1 GCA_025361995.1 Streptomycetales bacterium
GAGACGAGAGCAGCCTGTGGTCGTCGCCGGCGGTCGACTCGCGCGGGGACGTCTACTACGGCACCCGCGACGGTTCGGTGGTGGGGTTCACGGCCACCGGGCGGCAGCTTTTCACGGTCAGCGCACCGCCGGCGGTCTACTCCACGCCGGTGCTCACCCCCGACGGGGCGCTCGTGGTCGGAACGCAGGCCAACGTGCTGCTCTGTATCGCCGACGTACGGTAAGGCATGAGCGTCGTCAGCCGGCAGACACGCCGGCGGTGGGCCACCGTGGTCGCTGCGACGGGCTTTCTCGCCGCGGTCCCAGCACTGCTGGCCGCTCGACCGGTGGGCGCCGTCGCGATGTCTGCGCACGAGGTCGTCGCCGCCGCCGCGGCCTCCGCCGGCGTGCCGCACCAGGGCCTCGTGCAGATCGACGCGTCCCTCGGACTCCCCACGCTCCCGGTGGTGAGCGACGAGACCAAGATCCTCTCGGGGACCACCCGGGTACGGACGTGGTGGTCGACGTCGGCGTCGTGGCGGGTCGACACGATCACTGGGACCGGCGAGGAGATCACCATCGCGGACCCGGCGAGCACCGGCGGTGGGGTTCGCCAGTGGAGCTTCGAGAACAACAGCGTCACCGATGTCCTCTACGGACCGGCCGTACGGCTGCCACGGGCTGATGACCTGGTCCCGCCGCAGGCGGCGCGCCGGTTGATCGGCTGGCTCGGGCCGCAGGACAAGGTGCTCCCGCTGGGCGCCCGACGGATCGCGGGCGTCGATGCGGCCGGGGCCGAGCTCGTGCCCGGGAACCCCGCGGGCACGATCGGGCACATCGACCTGTGGGTCGAACCAGCGAGCGGACTTCCTGTGCAGGTCGACATCTACTCCCGCGGCGGCACCCGGCCCGTGGTCAGCTCGCGGTTCCTCGACCTCGACCTCACGCGGCCCGCGCCTGACGTCCTGAGCCCGTCGTTCGTGAGCACGGCGCAGCAGGACTCCACCAGCGAGCCCGACCTGCTGGCCCGGGTCAACGCGCTCGGCAGCGTGCCGCTGCCCGATCATCTCGGGTCGCTGCGCCAGCTCACCGGTCCGGCCGCGACCGGGCTGCACGGGATCGCCGTCTACGGCGAGGGACTGACCCGGGTCTTCGTGATCCCACTGCCCGATCGGTTGGCCGGTGACGTGTACGACGCGGTCGCCCCTGGCAGCAGCGTCGCAGCCGGTGGCACCAGGCTCACCGTCCCGGGCGGCCAGGCCACCGTGCTATCGACCCCGCTCCTGAGCCTGGCTGTGGTCTCAGGGCAGCGCCAGGGTGGCCACGGGTACATCGTCGTCGGCAGCGTCACGGCGACCGCGCTCAAGACCGCCGTCACTGCCCTGCTGGCCTCACCATGATCGTCACCCAAGGGCTGACCAAGCGCTTCGGGTCGGTGCTGGCCGTCGACGGTATCGACCTCCAGGTTCACCCCGGCGACCGCTACGGCTTCCTCGGTCCCAACGGTTCCGGCAAGACCACGACGGTACGGATGCTGCTGGGCCTGATCTTCGCCACCAGCGGCAGCGCGGAGGTGATGGACCAGCCGGTGCCGCACGGCCTCAAGCACGCCCTGCCGCAGATCGGCGCGCTGATCGAGGGACCGGCCGCCTACCCGCACCTCTCGGGTCGGACCAACCTGACCTTGATCGACGCCTCCGGCGCAGGGACCTCGCGCCGCACCCGGCGAGCCCGGGTCGATGCCGCCCTCGAGCAGGTGGGACTCGCCGGCGCGGGCCGCAAGCCGGCCAAGGCGTACTCGCTGGGGATGCGGCAACGCCTCGGACTTGCGGCTGCCCTGCTGCGCCAGCCCCAGCTGCTCGTCCTCGACGAGCCGACCAACGGGCTCGACCCGCAAGGCATCCGGGAGATCCGCGACCTGCTCCTGGCGATGAACGCCGCTGGGACGACACTCTTCGTCTCCAGCCACCTGCTCGCGGAGGTCGAGCAACTGTGCACGCGGGTCGGCGTCCTGGACCGCGGACGGCTCGTGCTGCAGGACGACCTCGCCACCCTGCGCGCCCCCACCGGCCGGGTGATCGTGCACACCCCGGACGTGGCCGCGGCCGTGGGGCTGCTCGACGGTCGGGTCCAGGAGCGCGACGGCACTCGGCTTGTCGTGCGCGGCCTGTCCGCCGAGGACTTGGTCACCCTGCTGGTGCGCGACGGACTGCGGGTCCAGGAGGTGATGGCCGAGCGACCGACGCTCGAGGAGGTCGTCCTGGCCGTCACCGGTGCCGGCAGCGACCGCATCGACTCCAGCGGGGACGAGCGATGATCCGGGTCGAGATCCGCAAGCTCATGCGGCGCCCGCGCACCTGGATATCGATCGTCCTGCTCTGCCTGCTCCCGGCGATTGTCGCTGTGCTGCTGCGGGTGACCCACCTCGGGCCGCGCCCCGGCGAGGGACCCGCGTTCTTGTCGGCGGTACTCGCCAACGGCACGCTCTTCCCAGCTGCGGCACTGGGCATCGTGCTGCCGCTGTTCCTGCCGGTGGCCGTCGCCGTCATCGCCGGCGACGCGGTGGCCGGCGAGGCCTCGGTCGGGACGCTGCGGTACCTGCTGACCCGCCCGGTCGGTCGGACCCGGGTGCTGGTCGCGAAGCTCGTCTCCGTCCTGGTGTTCTTGTTCGTCGCGGTGAGCGCCGTGGCAGTCACGGCGTACGTCATCGGCACCGCGCTCTTCGGCTCCCAGCCGCTCGCCACCTCGCTGTCGGGGGCGCCGCTCACGACCGCCCAGGTCGTCCAGCGGACGGTCGTCGTGGTGCTCTACATCGCCTGGTCGATGATCGGCGTCGCCTCGGTGGCGCTGCTGCTGTCGACGATCACCGACTCCGCGCTGGGTGCCGCGATCGGCGCGCTCGCCGCGCTGGTGCTGAGCCAGGTGCTGGTCACCCTGGACGCCGCCAACGCCGTCAAGCCTTACCTGCCGACTCGCTACTGGCTGTCCTGGGTCGACCTGTTCAGGGACCCGATCCTGTGGAGCGACATCGAGCGCGGCGTACTCGTGCAGGGGGTCTACGTCGTGGTGCTTCTCGGATTCGCCTGGGCCAACTTCATGACCAAGGACATCACGAGCTGAGGGCTGAGCAGTCCGCTGCGGACGGCGCCGTCATCAGCGGGACCGCGAGGGCGCGCAGCACCAGGCCCTGCATCGCCCGGTCGGTCGGCAACGAGCCGTGATCGACAGCCTCCCCCGCGCAGACGTCCTGGACCACGATGTTGACGGCGCCGTCGAGCCGGGCCGAGTCCGGTGGGGTCACGACCTGGTCCTGACTGGTCCAGATGCTGACCCACTGCGGTCCGGCCGGGGCCTCGGCGCCGGCGTTGAGCGTCTTGAGCAGAGAGCTCTGGGGCGCGAGCTGCTGGCAGGCTGCCGGGCAGAGCGACCCGCCGAACGCGGCACCGAGCGCAGCGATGTCGGTGCCGTGGTTCGGCGAGCCCAGGAGAACGATCCGTCGCGCGTGGGACGCGCCGGCGAGCTCGGTCGCCCACAGTCGCGTCACCACGCCGCCCGCCGAGTAGCCGACGACATCCACCGACGGGGCCCCCGTGGCCAGCGCGGCGTCGACTGCGGCCTTCAGCAGCCGGGCCTCCACCTGCAGGTCACCGGTCCCGTCGCCGGCCAGCTTGACCACGCTGGTCGTCCGGCCCGCTGCCCGCAGCCTCGAGGCAAGTTTGGCCAGGCTGTCAGTACCGCCGCCGTAGCCAGGGACAAGGATCACCGGACCGAGCCGGGTCTGGTCGGTCGTCGGGGTGAGGTCGCCGGACCCGCGCGTCCACACCAGCAGCGCCGCTGCGAGCACCAGCACCGCGCCGATCGCCGCGACGAGCTTCCTGCGGTTCGGGCCTCGCAGCGACAGGCTGTAGGACAACGGCATCTCCCGACCGTACGCTCGTGCTCTGAGCTCTTCTCGCTGGGAGGTTCGCATGTGCAGGAGCATCAAGACGTTGCGCGCCCCGTACACCGACGAGGTCGGCCCGGCGGAGACGACGGCCGCAGCACTGCAGTACGTCCGCAAGATCGCGGGCATGCGCGCGCCCTCGAAGGCCAACCAGCCGGCGTTCGACGAGGCAGTCCGCCAGGTCGAGCGCGCGACTGCTCAGCTGCTGGCGTCGTTGACCATCGCGGGCTCGTCGGCGACTGCGTCAGCGGGAGTGTCGGCGTCGGCGTCGGCCGGTGCAACCCAGCGCCGCTGATTCTCGTACGCGTCGAGCAGCCACATCATCGCGTTCACCGGACGCACCGCGTAGAAGACGTTGAGGACGTCGGTCGCGGTGGGCAGGTACTGCGCGTCGTCCCCATGCTGGTACTTGCCGGCGAACGCAGCCACGACGTCGGGACGACCGGAAGGGCGGCCGAGAAGCTCGGCCACCCCACGCACGATGACGACGTCGTCGCCGCTCTCCAGGTGGACGACCAGTCGTGGGTCACGGGTGAGGTTGCGTGCCTTGAGGGTCGTGTCCTCGGTGAAGAAGTAGAAGACGTCGTCGAGCACCGCGCCCCAGACCGGGGAGGCGTGCGGTGCGCCCTTCGCGTCGACCGTGTTGATCCAGTAGTTGCGCTGGGGCGTAAGCGCCTGCGCGACCTCCGTCCACGTCAGCATGGCCGAATGCTCCCACGCGGGTCCGGCTCATAGGGTGAACTCATGGCGGCTGACGAGCACGAGCTGCTGGCCGCTGACCGGGCGCACGTCTGGCACCCGTACGCGTCAGCCACCGCACCGCTGCCGGTCCTGCCCGTCGTGTCGGCATCCGGTGTCCGGATCCGGCTCGCCGACGGTCGCGAGCTGATCGACGGAATGGCCTCCTGGTGGTCGGCGATCCACGGCTACCAGCACCCGGTCCTTGACGCGGCGGTGACCGACCAGCTGGGGTCGATGGCACACGTCATGTTCGGCGGCCTCACCCATACACCGGCCGTACGCCTGGCCGAACGGTTGCTGTCGATCACGCCCGAGCCGCTCAAGCGGGTGTTCTTCACGGACTCCGGGTCGGTCGCCGTCGAGGTCGCGCTCAAGATGGCCGTGCAGTACTGGTCCTCGCGCGGCGAGCCGGCCCGGACCCGGATGCTGACCGTGCGCGGCGGATACCACGGCGACACGCTCGGAGCGATGTCGGTGTGCGATCCCCAGACGGGCATGCACCGGCTGTTCCCCGGTCTGCCGCAACAGCTCTTCGCCGAGCGGCCGGCCTGCCGCTTCGGCGAGGCGCTGGAAGCCCGGCACACCGCCGACCTCGAACGACTGCTCACCGAGCACTCCCACGAGATCGCGGCGGTGATCCTCGAGCCGGTCGTGCAGGGCGCCGGCGGGATGTACTTCTACGCGCCGCCCTACCTAGCGCGGGTACGTGAGCTCTGCGACGAGCACGGGCTCCTGCTGATCGCCGACGAGATCGCTACCGGCTTCGGCCGGACCGGCAGCCTCTTCGGGTGCGACCAGGCCGGCGTCACGCCCGACATCATGTGCGTCGGCAAGGCGATGACCGGCGGGTACGTGAGCATGGGGGCGACCCTGTGCACGGAGGACGTCGCCGCGACGATCTCGGACGGCCCGGCCGGGGTGTTCATGCACGGACCGACGTTCATGGGGAACCCGCTCGCGGCTGCGGTCTCGCTCGCCTCGGTCGACCTGCTCCTGGCCGGCCCCTGGCAGGCCGAGGTCGAGCGGGTCGAGCGACTCCTGCGCGCCGGGCTCGAGCCGGCTCGGGGGTTGCCCGGCGTGACCGACGTACGCGTCCTGGGGGCGATCGGGGTGATCGAGCTGGACCACCCGGTGGACCTCGGCGCGATCACTGCGTTGCTGGTGGACCGGGGAGTGTGGCTGCGGCCCTTCGGGCGCCTCGTCTACACGATGCCGCCGTACATCACCATCGACGACGACCTCGACCGGCTGACCGCGGCGATGGTCGGGGCGGTCGTGACGGTCGGGACGCTATGAGCGGCGTGAGCATCGAGATCCGCCTCACGGCGTACGAAGACCCGGTCGTGCGCTCGCTGGAGGCGCAGGTGCAGGCGGAGTACGTCGTCCGCTATGGCGGCGGCGACGCGTCGGTCATGGTCCCCGAGGCGTTCGACCCGCCGGCCGGGGTGTTCCTGGTCGGTTGGGTCGACGGCGAGGCGGTGGTCTGCGGCGGCTTCCGCGCCCACGGTTCCGACGCCGAGCTGAAGCGCATGTACGTCCCGGCCGGGCACCGGGGCAAGGGCTACGCCCGGGCGATCCTGGCCGCCCTCGAGGGGACCGCCCGCGGCGCTGGCTATCCGCGGGTCATCCTCGAGACGGGTACCGCCCAGCCCGAGGCGATCGCCCTCTACACGTCGAGCGGCTACACCCCGATAGCCAACTTCGGCTACTACAAGGAGTGGCCGCACAGCCGGTGCTTCGGCAAGCTGCTGGCCTAACGCGGCCGGCTGGCGCGATTCACCGGCGGCCTGGCCGCACTGCTGCGCGCCGAAGGCGCGCCCGACGCTGAGCGCGCCGAACCAGACGACGAGGGTGCGTAGGAACCGGAGCGCGGGGTACGGCTGCCGCCGGACGTGCTCGCACCACCGGAACCGCCGTAGCGCGAGACGACCTCGCCGCCGGCCGGGATCGCGGGCAGCGGGATGCCGCTGGGGCGGCGAGCGCCGGTCACGTCTGCCAGGCCGGAGTCGCCGGGACGGACCCGGGTGCGCAGCGGCTTCACGCCCGCCTTGCGGGTCATGCTGTCCACCTCGCGCTCCTGGTGCGGCAGGACGAGGGTGACCACGGTGCCGTTCTCGCCTGCGCGGGCCGTACGTCCAGCGCGGTGCAGGTAGTCCTTGGGGTCGCCCGGCGGGTCGACATGGACGACGAGGCCGACGTCGTCGACGTGGATGCCACGAGCCGCCACATCGGTGGCGACGAGCACCGGGACGCTGCCCTCGCGGAACTCGGCGAGGGTCTTGGTGCGGGCGTTCTGGCTGCGGCCCCCGTGGAGAACACCGGCGGCGACACCCTGGCGGCGCAGAACCGTCGTGAGCCGGTCGGCGCCGTGCTTGGTACGGACGAACATGATGGTGCGGCCTTCACGGCCGGCGATCTCCGCAGTGACCGCCGCCTTGTCGTCGTGCGCGACGAGCAGCAAGTGGTGGTCCATCGTCTCGATCGACGCTGTGGCCGGCGCGACCGAGTGGGTGACCGGGTTGTCGAGGTACTTGCGGACCAGCCCGTCGACGCCGCGGTCGAGCGTCGCGGAGAAGAGCAGCCGCTGGCCGCGGGGCTTCACCTGGTCGAGCAGCTCGCTGACCGCAGGCAGGAAGCCCATGTCGGCCATGTGATCGGCCTCGTCGAGCACGGTGATCTCGACGTCCTCGAGGTTGCAGGCGTTCTGCCGGATCAGGTCGGACAGCCGTCCCGGGGTGGCCACCACGATCTCGACGCCGCGACGCAGGGCGTCGATCTGCTTCGGGAACGAGGTGCCGCCGACGACGACCTTGAGGCGCAGGCCCGAGGCCCGGCCGAGGGGCTCGATCGCGTCGTGCACCTGCATCGCGAGCTCGCGGGTGGGGACCAGGATCAGCGCGAGCGGGTGGGTCGAACGGGCCCGCCGACCAGCAAGCCGGCTCACCAGCGGGAGGCCGAAGGCCAGCGTCTTGCCCGAACCGGTCTGGCCACGCCCGAGGACGTCGCGGTGGGCGAGAGCGTCGGGGATCGTGGCGACCTGGATCGGGAACGGGGCGTCGATACCGCGGCGGGCGAGCACGCTCACGAGCTCAGGGGCGATGCCCAGCTCGGCGAAGCTCGGGACAGACGTCGAGAGAGAACCCTCAGACGCAGGGGTGACAACAGACATGAAGAAACAAAACCTCTCGAGACCATGGCGCGTCACGAGAGGTTTCGGCCGACGAGAAGCCGGACTACTGACCTGGACGGGCCCGGCACGCCAGGTGCGTGCCGTGGAGTTGCTGTCGCAAGTCTACCGGCACGGCGGCGCACTCAGTGCCACACGCCCCCGCCACGGTCCTCGACCACCGAGTTCCCCCCGTCCACGACGAGCATGCTGCCGGTCACGTACGAGGCCCCGGGTGAGGCCAGGAACACTGCTGCAGCAGCAACTTCTGCCGCGGTTCCCGGTCGGCCGACGGGTGTGGCCAACCCCGACGCGCGCTCCGCGTCGGAGGCAGACTCGGTGTCGATCCACCCCGGCGCCACCGCATTGACCGTGATGTTGTCGCGGCCGACCTCGATCGACAGGGCGCGGGTGAGGCCGACCATGCCGGCCTTGGCCGCGCTGTACGACGCCGAGTCGGGCATCGAGACCAGCGGTCCGGTCACCGACGAGATGTTCACGATGCGGCCGTACCCGTTGGTACGCAAGGTCGGGACCGCCGCGCGGCAGACCAGGAACGCAGTGGTGAGGTTGCGCGCCATGGCATCGTCCCAGTCCGCCCGGCTGACGTTCTCCAGCGCCGAGCTCACGTCTGAGCCGGCGCCGACGGACACCATCCCCGCGTTGTTGACCACAATGTCGAGCCGGCCGAGCTCGTGGATGGCCGCGTCCACGAGCGACTGCGCCGTTTCCTCGCTGGTGAGGTCGCCGACGAACGGCGCTGCGGTGTGCCCCTCGTTGCGCAGCGCGTCGACGCGGGCGTCGATGCGGTCAGTGGTCGCCGCGATGAGGACTGCAGCACCGTTCTGGGCCAGGAGGCGGGCGGTGGCGAAGCCGATACCGGTCGCGCTGCCGGCACCGGTGACGATGGCCACCTGCCCGTCGAGATCCCCGCTCACTGTCACTCGATCGCGCCGGTGAGGTCGCGTTCGACCCGCAGCCAGCCACCCACCGCGAACGCCGCCACCTCGATCTCGTGGCCGTGTCCCGTCGCGGAGGGTGCTGGGGCGAACAGCCGCAGGACGCCGGCCTCGATCACGTACCTCGTCACGTCGTACGTGCGGCTGATGCCGTCGGACAGGTCGATGAAGAGCCGGATCTGGCTCGCGGGGTCCGGCTCGCCGGCGGTGGCGTCGGTCGCATCGTTCGTCACAGGTAGAGCCCCGTCCCGCTCTCGCCGACCCGCGTCGACGCGACCGCGTGGATGTCGCGCTCGCGCAGCAGCACGTACGTCCGGCCGTGCAGCTCGACCTCCGAACGGTCCTCCGGCTCGTAGAGGACCCGGTCGCCGACCACCACGGTCCGGACGTTCTGGCCGACGGCTGCCACCCGCGCCCAGTTCAGCCGCTTGCCCACCTGCGCCGTAGCCGGGATCAGGATCCCCCCGCCGGACTTGCGCTCGCCGGAGGCGTTCTCCTCCTCGACCAGCAGGCGGTCGTGCAGCAGCTTGACCGGGAGGGTCTCGTCCTGGGTGTCCGCCACAGCCGTCAACCTATCCGCTGCGCCCGAGCGAGACCGCTCACCACCCGTGGGTGCCGGGTGCGCCCTTGAACGGGCCGACGACGTCCCCGGTGATCCACCCGCCGTAGAAGCCTCCCTCCTGCGGCACGACGACCTCACCGTCGACCGTGCAGGAGTCCATCAGCGCGGGGTAGAGGGCCAGGTGGTCCCGCAGCGCGGTGAAGCCGAGCACGGGCTCTGGGTAGTGCCAGGCGGCCCGCTCGGCGCGGATGCCGCCCGCGACCAGGTCGAGGTACTGCGCGACGCCCTTCCACTCGCAGTACGAGTTGCCAGTCGCCGGTTGCACGGCCTGTGCAAGGACGTCGGTGATCGGCAGGTACCAGGACGGCGGGTGGCTGGTCTCCAGGACTCGCAGAGCGCTCCTGGTGTCGATGATGACCACCCCGCCGAGGGTGACCACGACGTGCTTGCCGGAGGGCTGGACGGCCGGCGGGCGCGGGTAGTCCCAGGCCGACTCCTGCCCCGGGCCCGGCTCGGTGCGGACGATGCCGGGCGGTGGCTGGGGCATGCGGCGAGGGGCCCGGCTCAGAGCTTGCGGCGGCGTACGAAGTAGGTGACCAGGAGCAGGCCGACGCCGGCTACGACTGCGGCGCGCTTGGGGTCCAGAGATCCGTCCGGGCGTTTGAGCAGCCCGATCGCGCGGGCCTTCGCGGCCTCGACCAGGTTCGCCGGGCGCAGCTTGTCCTCGATCACGTCGATCGAGTCAGCGAGGTCGTCGCGGGCGCGGGCGATCTCGGCCTCGATCTGCTCGGGCTTGCGAGCGGTGTCCTCGGTCACGGCGACGTCTCCTCGGGTGCGAGCTGCAAGCCCCGAGCGTACGGCGTCGCTGCAGCTGTCCACACCTGGACGTGGTCGGCACGCTGTCCACAGGCTGCAGGTTCGGGCCGGTGTCGGACGCCGGCGAACAGCTAGCGTGGCCGCAGACCAACTGATCCAGCACCTGGAGGACCTGATGACGGAACGGCTTCAGCCCGGCGACAAGGCGCCCGACTTCTCTTTGACCGACGACAGCGGCGCCGGCGTCCGTCTCAGCGACTACTTGGGCTCGCGCGTCGTCCTGTACGCCTACCCGGCCGCGATGACCCCGGGGTGCACCGCGCAGGCCTGCGACTTCCGGGACAGCCTGGACTCGTTGCACGCGGCGGGCATCTCGGTGCTCGGGCTCTCTCCCGACAAGCCGGAGAAACTCGCGCAGTTCAAGGCTCGCGACCACCTGACGTTCCCCCTGCTCTCGGACCCGGCGAAGACCACGCTGACGGCGTACGCGGCCTGGGGTGAGAAGAAGCTGTACGGCAAGACGGTGACCGGGGTGATCCGCTCGACCTTCGTCATCGCCGCTGACGGCACGATCGAGCTGGCGCAGTACAACGTCAAGGCGACCGGGCACGTCGCCAAGCTCCGTCGCGACCTCGGCCTAGGCTGAGGCCTCCAGCGGGAGTGGCGTAATTGGCAGCCGCGCCAGGTTTAGGTCCTGGTGCCCGAGAGGGCGTAGGGGTTCGAGTCCCCTCTTCCGCACGGCGGGCCGACGGGGCCGATGGACACGGGGGGCTACCGTGCGCAGCGTGTGCTTCTCCCCGCAAGGTGACCTGATCGGCGGGATCGACGTCGTCCGGCACGTGCACTGGCGACGCGGGCACCTCGCCCTCGCAGCACCCCCCCTGCTGCTGGCGGCCCACCAACTGGACGAGGCGTTCGTGTGGTGGGGCCTGCAGGGGCCACGTCCCGGTCGGAGTCGGGCGGGTGGCCATGTGGATCTACCTGCTGTTCGCGTTCGTGGTGCTTCCGACGTACGTACCTGTGGCTGTGTGGGCGCTCGAGCCACCTGGTCGTCGTCGCACGGCCATGCTCCCGTTCATCGCTCTGGGTGCGATCGTTTCGGTCGTGCTGCTCGCCACGATGGTGCACGGACCGGTCACGGCAGCCCTCGGCAACTACCACGTGAGCTATGGCACCGGCCTGCACGCGGGGTTCGGCATCGTGGTGGCGTACATGGTGGCGACCTGCGGGTCCCTGCTGTTCTCGGGCTTTCGCATCGTGTTGATCTTCGGCCTGGTCAACCTGGTCGCCGTCGCTGTCCTCGCCCACCTGGCCATCACTGGCTTCGCATCGCTGTGGTGTGCGTGGGCCGCCATCACCAGTGGCGCGATCGCGGCGCACGTGCGCTTCAGCCAGGGGTCTACTCCGAGACCGTGGTCGTGGTCCCGTCGGTCCTTACGACACTCCACGTGACCGATCCGGCCGGCGGATTCTGGCGGTCGCCGTAGGCCAGCAAGCCGAACAGCCCAGCGCTGAGCAGGCTGCCCAGGAGCACGGACAGTCCGAGGAACGCCGCTCCCCCGCCCATGCGTCGGATCCCGCTCGGCAACAGCCCACGCACGCGAGGCGCCGGCGCCGGCACTCGGATCATCGTGGAGTTCCACGGCGCGTCGCGCAGCACCCACCAGGCGACGCCGAGCCCAGCCGGCAAGCCGAAGCTCCAGAACGTGCCCCACTTGGTCTTGCGCCGAGGCTGCGGGCCGACCACGAGCAACAAGAAGGCAGCCACCTCGAGCACTGCCAGAGGCAGGCCGAGCCGCGTCCACCAACGCATCGCCGAGGCTCCGATGCTCGGTGCGCTGACTCGGGCAGCACGAGCGGTGGCGTCGATCGTCCGCGCCAGGTCGACCGAGGTGCTGTCGGCACCCGTGCTGTCCACCGGCCAGTCGAGCTGAGTCCGGTAGAGACGACCCGTCGAACTCGTCCAGAGCACCATCTGTCCCGAGCTGGTCCGCGACAGGCCTGACTCCCTCTCGGGGAACATCTCCAGTCCGTACCGGTCGCCGCCGTAGACCGTGGCGATCGCACGGACGTCCCCGGACCGGATCGCTGCCGCCAACGCGGCACCGCTCGCCCGCGCAGGCGTTCCGTACGCCGCCAGGGCCACGGCGACGACCAGTACAGCGAGCACCGCTACCCGAGCCGCCTGGAGAACTGCCAGCGGGCGGGCCTCTCGACGATCTTGAGCGATCACTGGCGGCACGCCGTCCTGGGCCAGTGATCCGTCAAGATCGCCGGTCATCGGGCGACGTGACGCTGGGTACCCATCAGCCGCCCGTCACTGGCGCCGCCTCAGCCGCGTACGAGCGCCGTCAGCGCTCGCCGCGAGAGGGCCGTTCCACGCAAGTCGGGGACAGCCGCCGTGCTCGCGGCAGCCGCAGCAGCCGAGGACGCAGCAGCCGTCGGAACCGGCTGTGGCAGCGGCGCGCAGTAGGTATCCGCCCGGTTGCCCGGCTTGCGGGTCGGCAGCTTCCCGGTCGCCAGGTACGCCGCGATCTGGTCGTCCACGCACGCGTTCCCGAAGAGCGTCCCGGCGTGGGTGGTGCCGCCGGGCTCGGCGATCAGCGCCGCATTCGGGTAGAGGGAGCGTACGTACAGGCTGCCCTCGAACGGCGTGGCCGCATCGAGCGTCTCGTCGATCAGCAGCAGGCTCTTGGTCTTGCTGCCGTCGATCGTGACGGGAGTGCCAGCCTTCGCCGGCCAGTAGAGGCAGGCCGCGTTGTACCAGGCGTTCGCCCAGGTCTCGAAGGGCGCCTTCTTGTACGTGGCCCAGTTGTCCTTGCGCCAGGTCGGCCACGCGGGCGGCCACTGGACGTCGGAGCACTGGGTCGCAACGTACATGGCGAAGCCGTTGTCGATCCCGGGGGAGTCGGTGCCCTCGTACTCGGCGACCAGGGTGGCTCCGTCAGCGTTGTTGACCCAGCCCGCGAAGGCCGCACCCAGGTCGGTCCAGGTGAACTGGTAGTAGCCGGCCGTCAAGAAGATGTCGATCCACTCGTCCCCGCCGACCACGCCGCCGGCCGGGTGCTTGTAGAGCGCGGCCTGCTCCTTGTAGAAGAGGGCCTCGACTGCCTTCCCGGTCTTGCCCAGGTGGTAGACGCTGTCGTACTTCGCCAGCCAGCCGAACCAGATCTTGATGTTCCGCTGGAACGCGAGGTCCTGCGCCAGGTTGTCCTGGTACCAGACTCCGCGCGGGTCGACGTTGCTGTCGAGGACCATCCGACGCACCCGCGACGGGTACAGGGTCGAGTACACCTGGCCGAGGTACGTGCCGTACGAGAAGCCGTAGTAGTTGATCTGCTTCGCCCCGAGCGCGATCCGGATCTGGTCCATGTCCTTGACGGAGTCGATCGTCTTGACGTGCGCCAGCAGGGCGCCGCCGTTCTTGCCGCAGGCCTGCGCGTATGACTTGGACATCGCCAGCCACTGCCACGCGATCGCGGGACTCGTCGGCACGTACTGCAGTCGCGGCCCCTGGAAGAAGTCGGGCTGGCAGGTCAGGGCCGGCTTGCTCGACCCGACCCCGCGCGGGTCCCAGCCGATCCAGTCGTACGCGTCGCCGGCGCCGTTGGGCACGTACTGGCCGAGGGCCGACAGGGTCAGGCCGGAGCCACCGGGACCGCCGGGGTTGGTGAGCATGACTCCCTGGTAGTTCGCGGCCGAGGTCGTGTGGCGCACCATCGAGACCGCGAGCTGGATCTTGGTCCCGCTCGGGTGGCTGTAGTCCAGCGGCACCGAGAGGTAGCCGCAGACCGCACCGACCGACTGCAGACCCGGGTCACTGCAGGGACCCCACGCGATGGCGCTGGTGGCGGGCGCGGCTGGCGCGCTGGACGCGTTGGCGGCGCTCGCGATGGGGGCCGCCACCAAGGTGGCGACGGCAAGACTGGTGGCGGCGGTGACTGCGGTGAGCGTGCGCACGGGCGGCCCCTCTCGCTGCGACTGCGGCGTCATCGTCGACGGCTCGCCCTGGCAGACTCTCCTACGTACGTAGTAGCCGCAACCGGCGTTCGACTGATCCCGCGGACGCTATGTAGTCGCCCGACTACGCAAGCGCGATGTCGAACTCGTTTCCCTCCGGGTCGGCCAGGGTCCGCCAGACGAATCCCTCGAGCTTCCGCTCGGTCTCCTCCGGCCAGGACCCACCCAGCTCTTGGATGCGCTTGGTCGCCGCAGCAAGGTCGGTCACCGACAGGTCGAGGTGCGTACGCCCCTTGACCGCCTTGACCTCAGGCACCCGTTGAAAGCAGACGACCGGGAGGGTGTCGCTGCCCTTCAGGAAGACGAATCGCCCGTCGTCCATGGCGGTGTCCACCTCGGTGTCGAGCACCTGTGCCCAGAAGGAGGCGAGGGTGGCCGGCTCGAGGCAGTCGATCGTGATGAACAGGAAGCTGCCGACCGCGGCCATCGGTCGTCCTCTCGCTAGTGCGGGGCTGGCGCCTGAGAACCTACTGCGCGACGTCGCATCGGTCCCGCAGCCACCGCACACAGCCGCGATTTCGGAGCGGTTCGCCTTGCTAGGGTGGCACGTGTGACCAATGCACGGACCAGCCGCATCCAACGCGCGGAGAAGATCAAGAAGCTCGAGCTCGAGCAGCGCTCGAAGGATCGTCGGCGCAAGAGGTTGATCCTCATCAGTGCCGCCGCCGTGACTGCGGTCTGCATCGGTGCGGTCGTGCTGGTCCTCACGCTCAATCACTCGCACCCAAGCTCATCCGTCTCCGGTCCGCAGATCGTGCCGAACGCACCGACCGGCGCCGGCACCACTCAGCCTCCAGCTACGCCGGTCACCGCTCCCTCGGGGATTACCGGGCTGCTCGCCTGGGACACCCAGGGATGGCCAGGGGACGGCGCGTCGCACGCTGGGGCGCTGGGCCACGACCACGTGACCGGTCCGGTCACCTACTCCGTGATCCCGCCGGTGGGCGGTCCTCACAACCCCGTGTGGATGAACGCCGGGATCTATACCGTGCCGATCCCGAGCGAGCGGGCGGTCCACAACCTCGAGCACGGTGCCGTCTGGATCACCTACCAGCCGGGATTGTCGGCCAGCAAGATCGCCATCCTCGACCAGCTTGTCGCCAAGCAGAGCCTGATCTCCGAGCCGAGCCAGGCCGCCGGGCAGCTGAACCAGGCCAACCGATACGTCGACATGAGCCCGTGGGCCGACGATCAGCTACCGAGCCCGATCGTCATCAGCTCGTGGGGCTACCAGCTGCGGGTCACTGATCCGTCGGATCCGCGACTGCAGCAGTTCATCGACATGTTCCGCCACAGCAGCAAGTATTCGCCGGAGTTCGGCGGAGCCGTGGATGGCGTACCCGTGCAGACCGGGGGCCGGCCAGCAGCCGACGGTGGCTCCCAACCCAACCCTGCCGGGAGCGCGGGATAGCAGGCGCGCCGCAGACCTCGGTCGGTGGCTGTCCACAGCCGGCCTGGACCCGGAGTTGTCCACACCGGGCGCGTCAGGTGTCGACCCGGCTGGACGCTTCTCCGCAGGATGTGAGGACCGCTTCACGCGGACCGGCCACGTCCTGATCGGAGCCTTCTTCGTGCCTCTACCGCCGCTAGCCGCCGCCGACGCGATCGTGGCTAGCCCTCACCAGCTCGACGCGCTCGGCCTGGCGACCGTCGATGTCGGGCGGCGGGTCGAGGAGCTTGCCGCGGCCGCAGAAGCGGCGCTGCACGCCCTCGCGGAAGCACTCCCCCGCTCGTCGACGGCAGTGGTGGCCCCGGCCGCCGGGGCAAGGTGCGCCGAGCTGTTGCGCGCTGAGGGAGCCTCGTTGCGCTCGCTCGGGCACGCGCTCTCGGCAGCGGCGGCGGGGTATCGGGCAGGTGACACCCGCGTCGCCGCCAAGCTCCTGGCGGCGACTGCGTGAATGGGTCGGCGACCGTGCTGCGCTGGCAGGCCGACCCGGCCCGAGCCTGCGGCAACCGCCTGCAGGCGATCGCCGCCGAGGCCGTCCAGCTCGCCGCACGCGTGGTGGGCGAGCTGGACCAGCTCATGACCGGCCAGACCTGGCGCGGCCCTGGCGCCAGCCGGGCATCCTCGACGGTGCAGCGACACGTGAGCGTCGTTCGGGTCATGGCAGCTGCCGTCTTGGTGGCGGCGGACTGCGTCCTGGACACCGGCCGTCGGATCCTCCCGCTCCAAGCGGCACTCGACACCGCGCTGGAGCGGGCGCACCGCGAACCCCTCCTCGATGCTGGTCCCGACGATCACCTGTCCCTGCGCCCATGGGCGGCGGTGGGCCTCCTCCCCGTGGCGGGAGCCGGCGGGTTCGAGCTCGCTCGACTCGAGCTCCTCGCGCGACACTTGAGCCACGACATCGCCCACGCGCTCGGTGAAGCTCAGCGGATCGACCATGCGTGCGCTGCCACCCTCGAGAGGCTGGAAGACACCGCCCGGTCACTCGTGCGCACGAACGAGCCGGCCCTGCTGCGCGCCGACCACGAGCTGCTGCTCGGGGACCCGGGGCTCATGGATTGGCTGCGGGCCGTCCCGCCCCCTGGCAGCCAGCCGCAGGACGTCGCCGACTGGTGGGCGGCCCACCTGCCCGCGGAGCGTGCTGAGCTGCTCGAGCTGCGCACGAGGGAAGACCCTTCCCTGGCGACCCGCTTGGGGGCCCTCGACGGGCTGCCGCTGGACCTGCGCGACGCGCTCAACCGCGCGGCGCTCGATCGGCGACTGGCGGCGTATCCACGCGAGATCGCCGACCTCGAGGGCGCCTTGTCGACCGCGGACGGACGCCCGGCGGCCTTGCTGGTGCGCAGGTTAGCGACCGCCGCCGCCGCGCACGCCGTCGACCTGACCGTACGCGGCCAGCTGAGCGGGCTCGACGCGGCGCGCGACGTGGTCAGCGGCGACCGGCTTCGGTGTCTGCTCCTGGTCGACGAACCGACCGCCTGGGGGGACACCGGTCGCGTCTCGGTGTCAGTCGGGCCTGCTGACACCGCCGCGCACGTCGCCTACGTGGTGCCGGGTTTCGGGGCGCAGCCAGGACCGGACCTTGCCGACCTGGTCACCTCCGCGCGAGACGTCTATGACCAGGCTCGCACCTCGGCTCCTGGCACGTCAGTCGCCGTCATCGCCTGGCTGGGCTACCAGACGCCTGGCTGGGCGCAGGTGGCGTTCGACTCCAGGGCTCGAGCCGGCGCCGCGCTGCTGGCCCGCGACCTCGAAGGACTGCGCGCCGCGGGGTCGCAGAGCTCGCCGCACCTGACGCTGATCGGCCACAGCTACGGCAGCACCACCGTCTCGCTCGCGCTCCGCGACACGGCGGTCCAGGTCGACGACGCCGTCTTCCTCGGCAGTCCAGGGCTGCTCGCCGAACGCGCCTCCGACCTGCCCGTACGTGGAGGGCACGTCTGGGTAGGCGCGGCGAGCGGCGACGAGATCAGCCACCTCAGCCGGTTCGGCGTCGACCCGGCGGCCCGTTCCTTCGGCGCTCACCGCTTCCCCGCCGAGTGCCCGGCAGGAACCCCGCTCGTGGCCCAGCACACCAGATACCTGGACGCCCACACGCCCTCGCTGCGCACTGTCGCGGCCATCGTCGTCGGGCTCGACAACCACCTGCCCACGGCCCCTGGCCGGGTCGACTCGGGCCTGCTCGGCGAGCTGGAGCGCCTCGCCGCAATCCAGGTGGGGCTGCCGATCGTCCCCGAGCTCCTGGGCTCGACTCCGGGCGATCCCACCTTCGGCGACCCGGCGCGATGACTACCGCAGCCGACCGGCGGCGATCAGGTCCTCGACGATCGGTACGAGGGACCGCAGCGCGCGGGCCCGATGGCTCTCTTGGTCCTTCTCGTCCGACGACATCTCCGCCGACGTCTGCGTCCTGCCCTCGGGGACGAAGATCGGGTCGTACCCGAAGCCGTTCGTCCCGCGCGGGGCCCGGGTCAGCGTCCCGGGCCAGTACCCCTCGCCCACGCGTTCCGTGCCGTCCGGGAGGGCGAGCGCCGCCGCGCAGTGGAACGCAGCGCCGCGCCGGTCGTCCGGGACGTCCTCGAGCTGGCCGAGGACGAGCGCGAGATTGGCGAGGTCGTCGCCGTGCCGCCCCGACCACCGGGCGGACAGCACGCCGGGCATCCCGCCGAGGGCATCCACCGACAGCCCCGAGTCGTCAGCGACGGCGGGCAGCCCGGTCGCGGCCGCGACGGCGTGCGCCTTGAGCAGTGCGTTCTCCGCGAAAGTTGCGCCGGTCTCGGCCACGTCGGGGACACCCGGGTCGCTGCCGAAGGCGTCGACCCCGAGCAGCTCGACGGCCAGACCCGACTCGGCGAGGATGCGGCGCAGCTCGATGACCTTGTGCTCGTTGCGGCTGGCCAGGACGAGCCTCGGCACGGTCATGCCGGCCCGAGCGGCCGGGCGAGCGCCGCCTGTTGCAGCGCCGTGAGCTCCGCGCACCCGACAACTGCGAGGTCGAGCAGCCGGTCGAGCAGCACGCGGTCGAAAGGGGCCCCCTCTGCTGTCCCCTGCACCTCGACGAAGCTGCCGTCGCCGGTCACCACGACATTCATGTCCGTCTGCGCTCGTACGTCTTCGGTGTAGGCGAGGTCGAGCAGGGCAACGCCGTCGACGACGCCGACGGAGACAGCGGCGACCGAAGCGCTCAGCGGGGTCGCCCCCGCCTTGACGTGCCCCTGACCGCGGGCCCACTCGATCGCGTCGGCCAGGGCCACGTACGCACCGGTGATCGCAGCGGTCCGGGTACCGCCGTCCGCCTGCAGGACGTCGCAGTCGATCACGATGGTGTTCTCGCCGAGCGCCTTGTAGTCGACCACCGCGCGCAGCGAGCGACCGACCAGTCGGGAGATCTCCTGGGTGCGCCCGCCGAGCCTGCCCTTCACCGACTCCCGGTCCGACCGCGTGTTGGTCGCCCGTGGCAGCATCGCGTACTCCGCGGTGACCCAGCCCTCGCCGCTGCCCTTGCGCCAGCGCGGCACGCCCGCGGTGAACGACGCCGCGCACAGGACCCGCGTCCGCCCGAACTCGACGAGCACCGAGCCCTCGGCATGGTCGAGCCAGCCCCGTGTGATCGTGACCGGGCGGAGCTGGGAGGAGGTGCGGCCGTCGTCGCGGACCAGAGAGTCAGACATGGGAGGTGAGCCTAGACGTCGTAGGTCGCACCGCTGGCCGCGACCTCGCAGGGCTGACCGGAGGCAGCCTGCGCCTCGGCCTGGGCGGTCGCTGGGTCGTGCCACGGCGGCACGTGGGTCAGGACGAGCCGCCGGACTCCGGCGCTGCGGGCGATCAGCCCGGCGTCGGCACCGGTGAGGTGGAGGTCGGCCGGGTTGTGCTCGCCCTGGACGAACGACGCCTCCGCCAGCAGCAGGTCGGCCCCCTGCGCCAGCCCGGTCACCGCCCGGCGATCACCGATGACATCTATGCGGTGGGCGGCGTGCTGTATCTGCTCGCTACCGGGGCCGAGCCATCACGCGCACCCGCCGCCGACAATCTGCTGCGGCGGGCACCAGGTTTGCTGAACCCGGCGCTGGCCG
>JANYIP010000345.1 GCA_025361995.1 Streptomycetales bacterium
ATCGGAATCGAGATCCCCAACAAGGATCGCGAGATTGTGTCGCTGGGCGACGTGCTGCGCTCGTCCGCCGCGACCAAGAGCATCCATCCCATGACCGTCGGACTCGGCAAAGACGTCGAGGGCGGTTTCGTCGTCGCGAACCTCGCCAAGATGCCGCATCTTTTGGTCGCCGGCGCGACCGGATCGGGCAAGTCGAGCTTCATCAACTCGATGATCACGTCGATTCTCATGCGGGCGAAGCCCGCGGAGGTTCGCATGGTGCTCATCGATCCAAAGCGCGTCGAACTCACGATCTACGAGGGTGTTCCCCACCTCATCACGCCCATCATCACGAATCCCAAGAAGGCGGCAGAGGCGCTGCAGTGGGTGGTTCGCGAGATGGACCAGCGCTACGACGACCTCGCCGCGTTCGGGTTCAAGCACGTCGACGACTTCAACAAGGCGGTACGCACCCGCAAGCTGGCGCCCCTTCCGGGCAGCCAGCGGGTGCTGCACCCCTACCCGTACCTGCTGGTGATCGTCGACGAGCTGGCCGACCTGATGATGGTCGCGCCGCGCGACGTCGAGGACTCGATCGTCCGGATCACCCAGCTGGCCAGGGCCGCCGGGATCCACCTGGTGCTGGCCACCCAGCGCCCGAGCGTCGACGTCGTCACCGGTCTGATCAAGGCCAACGTGCCGTCCCGGCTCGCCTTCGCCACCAGCAGCGTCACCGACAGCCGGGTCATCCTCGACCAGCCGGGCGCGGAGAAGCTCGTGGGTCAAGGCGACGCGCTTTTCCTCCCCATGGGCAGCAGCAAGCCGATGCGGATCCAGGGTGCCTGGGTCACCGAGCCCGAGATCCACGCGGTGGTCGCACACTGCAAGACCCAGCTCCAGCCGTCCTACCGGGAGGACGTCACCGTGGTCGCGGCGGCAAAGAAGGAGGTCGACGAGGACATCGGCGACGACCTCGACCTGCTCTGCCAGGCGGCTGAGCTCGTGGTGACCACCCAGTTCGGCTCGACCTCGATGCTTCAGCGCAAGCTGCGGGTCGGTTTCGCCAAGGCCGGTCGCCTGATGGACCTGATGGAGAGCCGTGAGATCGTCGGCCCGTCGGAGGGCTCCAAGGCCCGCGACGTCCTCGTGCAGCCCGACGAGCTCGACGCTGTGCTACTGCTCCTACGCGGAGAGTAGTCACCCAGAGGACCTACGGCCCCTGTCCGGCGTGTGAGCCCAGCGTACGATGGGTAGGTCCAGCCAGGCAGCGTCGCCACCGGGAGCACCCGGCATGCGCACGTAGGCATGCGGGGGTCAGCGCTGGGCGCGCACGTCTAGCCGGAGGAGGTCGAGGGATGTCGTTGGGCTCCGACCTTGCCGCGGCCCGAGTGGCCGCCGGGATGACCCTGGACGACGTCGCCGACCGCACTCGCGTCCGCCGCACCGTCATCGCACGCATCGAGGCCGACGACTTCAGCATGTGCGGCGGCGACGTGTACGCCCGCGGCCACGTCCGGACGATCGCGAACGTCGTCGGGACCGACCCGGAGCCGCTGGTCGCCGAGTTCGACCGCCTGCACGCACCGCACGGACCCTCGGCGAGCGAGGTGTTCGAGTCCGAGACCGGCGGCGAGCGCGAGCGCCGAGGACCGAACTGGACCGCCGCGATGGCCGCCGCCCTCCTCGTGGTCGCCATGATCGCGGTGTTCCAGGTGGCGCGGAGCACCGGCGGGCCGACCGCTGCGGCCAACGTGGGCGTCGGGTCCACCGCCGCGGTCTCCGGCTCGACCAGCCGCCCGGCCGCCTCGACCCCCCCGGCGACCACGCAGAGCCCCAGCCCGACGATCATCGCCCAGCTGCCGCCGTCGGCTCAGGGCGTCTCGGTCCGGCTCGAGGTCGTCGCCGGCAAGTCGTGGATCTCGGCGACCGGGTCGGGCAAGAAGATCTTCGAGGGTGTGCTGGGCTCCGGTGCCATCAAGATCCTCACCGACAGCACGCTGGTCAAGATCGTCGTGGGCAACGCGGCCTCGGTCCGGCTCATCGTCAACGGGGTCGACATCGGCTCGCCGGGTGCGGCCGGGCAGGTGGTCCGCCTCAGCTTCGGACCTGGCGACCCCACCGCGGCCGGCTGACCTCGACCGGCCGGTCGAACTGCCGTCCGGCGCAGCGCCGTTAGGCTGGGCAGGTGACCGCCCCCGTCGTCGTTCCCGTCGTACCGGGCCGGTCTGTCGCACTCGTCACCCTGGGCTGCGCCCGGAACGAGGTCGACTCGGAGGAGCTCGCCGGCCGGCTCGAGGCCGACGGCTGGACACTGGTCGACGAGCCAGCCGACGCGGACGCGGTGCTGGTCAACACCTGCGGCTTCATCGAGTCGGCAAAGAAGGACTCCATCGACACCTTGCTGGCTGCCGCCGACCTGCGGGACTCCGGTCGCCCGCAGGCCGTCGTCGCGGTCGGCTGTCTCGCGGAGCGGTACGGCGCGGAGCTGGCGGCATCGCTGCCCGAGGCCGACGCGATCCTCGGCTTCGACGACTACGCGTCGATCGGCGACCGGCTGCGATCCGTCCTGGCCGGTACCCCGCTGGTCCCGCACGTGCCCTCCGACCGCCGGCTGCTGCTGCCGATCTCACCGACCGACCGGCCCGCCGCGGCCGGGGCGACCTCGCTGCCGGGTCACGGCGCCGGGGCAGGAGGCCTCCCCCTCCCGTCCGGCCTCGCGCCCGCCTCCGGTCCGCGGGTGCTGCGCCGGCGGCTGGAAGGCGGACCGACTGCTCCGCTGAAGCTGGCCTCAGGGTGCGACCGCCGGTGCACCTTCTGCGCGATCCCGTCGTTCCGCGGCTCGTTCGTCTCCCGGCGGCCGAGCGAGATCCTGGACGAGGCGCGCTGGCTCGCCGACCAGGGCGTACGTGAGCTCGTGCTGGTTAGCGAGAACTCCTCCTCGTACGGCAAGGACCTCGGTGACGGCCGCCTGCTCGAGACCCTGCTGCCGGAGCTGGCCGGGGTCGACGGGATCGAGCGGGTACGGGTCTCGTACCTGCAGCCCGCCGAGACGCGACCGTCGCTGGTCGAGACCGTCGCGAGCACTCCCGGGGTGGTGCCGTACTTCGACCTGTCGTTCCAGCACGCCAGCCCACCGGTGCTTCGCCGGATGCGACGGTTCGGGTCGACCGAGTCGTTCGTCGAGCTCCTCGAGGTCGCGCGACGCCTGGTCCCGACCGCCGGCGCCCGGTCCAACGTCATCGTCGGGTTCCCCGGGGAGACCGAGGCCGATCTCGCCGAGCTCGAACGCTTCCTGACGCTGGCCAGGCTGGACGTGGTCGGCGTCTTCGGCTACTCCGACGAGGACGGCACTGAGGCTGCGACCTACCCGGACAAGGTGGACCCCGCCGAGGTGGCCGACCGGGTCGACCGGGTGGGCCGGCTGGTCGAGGAGCTCACCGCACAGCGTGCCGACGAGCGGATCGGCGAGACGGTCGAGGTGCTCGTCGAGTCGGTCGAGTCTGTCGAGCTAGGGGGGGCCGCCGAGGGCCGGGCCGACCACCAGGGACCTGAGGTCGACGGTTCGACCACGCTGGCGCCCAGCCGCCACGCTGGTGACGCGCCGTGGCGGGTCGGCGAGCTCGTGCGCGCGCTGGTGGTGGCGACCGAAGGGGTCGATCTCGTCGCGGAGGCGCTTCCCGGGCAGCGCCGGTGAAGCCCGCTCTGCCCGACCGGATCGGTGACCCGGTCCAAGAGGTGGGCCTGTGGAACATCGCCAACGAGCTGACGATGCTCCGGCTGCTCCTGGTCCCCGTGTTCGCCGTCGTCCTCCTGCACTCCGGCGGCCACCTGGTCGGCTGGCGCTGGGCGGCTTGGGGGGTCTTCGCCGTCGCCTCTGCGACCGACCTGCTGGACGGTGACCTCGCCCGTCGCCGAGGGCTGGTCACCACCTTCGGCAAGGTGGCCGACCCGATCGCCGACAAGGCCCTGATGGGGATGGCCCTGATCGGGCTCTCCGCGCTGGGGGACCTGCCGTGGTGGGTCACCGAGGTCGTGCTGGCCCGCGAGATCGGCGTGACCCTGCTCAGGTTCTGGGTGATCCGGCACGGCGTCATCCCGGCCAGCCGCGGGGGCAAGCTCAAGACCCTGCTGCAGGGTGTGGGGATCGGCCTCTACGTGCTGCCGCTCTCGGGCGGCTGGCGGGACGCCTCCGCGGTCGTCCTTGCCGTGGCCGTGGTGGTCACGCTGATCACCGGAGCGGACTACGTCGCCAAGGCGGTCACCCTGCGGCGGACCAGCGAGCGGGCGATGATGAAGCGCACGGCGCGCCAGGCTGCTCAGGCTGGCCGGCAGGCCGCCGGGCCGCAGGGCTGACCGCCGTGCTGACCGCCCTGCCGACCGCAGTGCTGACCGCAGTGCGCGTCGCGGTGGTGGCGGTCGGCGACGAGCTGCTGCTCGGTGACGTCATCAACGGCAACCTCGGCTGGCTGGGTCGTGCCCTCGCCGACGCAGGCGTCCCGGTGATCCGTGGCTTCGAGGTCGGCGACGCGGTGCACGAGATCGTCGCGGTGCTCCGTACCGCCCTCGAGGTCGCAGACGCGGTCGTGGTGACTGGAGGTCTCGGACCCACCTCCGACGACCGCACCCGGGACGCGCTCGCCCAGGTCGCCGGGGTCGGGCTGCACCGCGACGCCGAGCTCCAGCGCGGGGTCGCCGCCTGGTACGCCGGGCGCGGCCGCGAGGCGCCGCTCAACGTCTGGGTCCAGGCCGACGTGCCCGACGGTGCGCGGTCGATCGCCAACCCGGTGGGTACGGCACCCGGCATCGCCCTCGAGATCGACGGCCGGGCCGTGTACGCGGTGCCGGGCGTACCCGCCGAGCTCCACGGTATGGTCACCTCGACGATCGCGCCCGAGCTGCGTGCCCGGGCCGGCTCTCCGCCGCCACTGGTGACCCGGCAGCTGCGCGTCGCGATCCTGGGCGAGTCGCTGGTGGCCGAGCGGTTGGCGCCGCTCGAGGCCGATCTCGGTGAGCCCGGGGGGCAGGGGGGCGGGGTCCAGTTGTCGTACCTCGCCTCGCCGGGTGAGGTCCGGGTGCGGTTCACCGGCCTCGAGGTCGATACCCTCGACCGGCTCCGGGACCGCGCCGAGGAGCTGCTCGGGGACGTGGTCAGCGGCCGGGACTCCGAGACGTTGCCCGCGACAGTGCTGCGGCTCCTCACCGCGTCCGGGGCGACCGTGGCTGTCGCCGAGTCGCTCACCGGCGGCGCGCTGGCCTCCGCGCTGGTCGACGTCCCCGGGTCGTCGGAGGCGTTCCGCGGTGGCGTGGTCGCGTATGCGACCGAGCTCAAGGCCGAGCTGCTCGGCGTGGATCCCGCGCTGCTCGCCGCCGGCGGACCCGTCCAGAGCGAGGTGGCCGTCGCCATGGCCCGCGGCGTCCGGGGCAGGCTCGCAGCGACCTACGGGCTGGCGACCACCGGGGTGGCCGGGCCGAACGCGGTCGACGGGGTGCCAGCCGGGACGGCGTACGTGGCGGTGAGCGGACCAGGCGGGCTGGAGCGGGCAGTCAGGCTGGAGCTGCCCGGTGGACGGGACCGGGTGCGGCGGCTGGTCGTGATCCACGCGCTCGACCTGCTCCGCGGCCTGCTGATCCGGGAACAGTCGGTATGATTACTCCGTTACACGTGGCAAGCGGGTGATCAGGGCCTGCCAGTACACGCCCCAGTCACCCCCGGAGGGTACGGTGGCAAGGCGAAGACGAGGAGGGGATGACTGATGGTCCTGTTGCGCCGCCTGCTGGGCGATGAGCTGCGTCGTCAACGGCTGCACCAAAGTCGGACCCTGCGCGAGGTCTCGGCCGCCGCGCGCGTCTCGCTCGGGTACCTGTCCGAGGTCGAGCGTGGCCAGAAGGAGGCGAGCAGCGAGCTGCTCTCCTCGATCTGCACAGCGCTCGAGGTGCCCATGTCCGTCGTCCTGCGTGGCGTGAGCGACGAGCTGGCCCTGGCCGAGCTCGCCCAGTCGTCCACCACGATCACCTCGGTCTCGAGCGGGTCGCTCCCGGACGTCGTCGCCTCTGCGGCCTGACGCCTTCGGTCCCCGCGCGGTCCTCGATGGCGCCTGTTGGGCACGACCAGGCCGACGCACCTGCCGCTGGCCTGCACATCCGTGCCGGCAACGCGATGCGGCGGACCCGAGATGGACTGCTTGACGGCGCACTCTCCTCGATCGAGCGTGACGGCCTGCGGCACCTGACGATGTCGGGCATCTGTACCCGCAGCGGTGTCGCGAAGGCCACGCTCTACAACCACTTCCGTACCAAGCCTGACGTGATGGCTGCGCTGGTCGCCCGCGAGGTCGACCGGGTCGCTGACATCGCGCTGCGTGCTTCGCATCAGGCTGACGTCACAGCGGGCTTGGACGCGGCGGCGGCGGCAGTGGGCAGCTTCCGGCCGGGCCGCGCGGTCGCCCTTGACGAACCCGGTGCCCTGGTCCCGCTGCTGACTGCGGGGGACGGTCCGGGCTGGACGCATGCGCGCGGCCGGGCGGCCGAGCTGCTCGGCGTCGACCTTGCGCACCCCGTGGTCGAGCTAGTGCTGCTGTGGCTGGCCTCGATGCTGCTGGCACCGGCTGCCCCGGACGTCCGTCGGGCAACCGCAGCGCTGCTGGTCGCAGCTGCCGCGGCAGAGCCAGTGTTCCCAGTGTTCCCGGTGGTCACGGTTGGCACGACGGGCACCAGTACGTGATCCGTGTGTACGCAGGCGCTCCCTGCTCGGCCTGCTTGACCCGCGTGCCGCAGCGTCGGCACGGCTGCCCGCCGCGCCCGTAGACCCAGGTCGTACGCCCGGGACGCAGGTCGCCGGTGGTGACCTGCGCCGCGCGGCCGGCATTGGCCAGCAGTAGTCGACGGGCCCGGTCCACCATGCGGTCGAGCTGGCCGGGCAAGCTATCGACCTCGTCCACTGTCCGCCACGGCGAGACCCCGGACAGGAACAGGACCTCCGCGCGGTACAGGTTGCCGATCCCTGCCACGTTCCGCTGGTCCAACAGTGCTTCACCGATCGGGCGAGCGCCATCGGCGCGCAGCCGGCGGGCGGCCTCCAGCCGCTGCAGCGGCTCGAAGTCGTCCGCCAGCAGGTCCGGGCCCAGGTGGCCGATGACGAGGTGCTCGTCGGAGGTGGGGAGCAGCTCGAGGACCGGCAGGCGGTAGCCGACACAGGTCCAGTCCACGACGGCGAGCACCACGCGTACCTCGAACTCGGGTCCGCCGGCCCAGGCCGTGTCCGGGCGGTAGAGGTGCCACGAGCCGTCCATCCGCAGGTGGCTGTGCAGGGTGAGGTCGGGCTCGATCCGCATCAGCAGGTGCTTCCCGCGGGCAGTGACCCCGAGCACGCGGCGCCCGACGAGATCGGCGGTAGCGAGCTGAGGAACCCGGAAGTCGCTGCGTACCAACGATTTCCCGGCCAGAGCGGTGTGCAGGTTGCGCGCCGCGAGCCAGATCGTGTCGCCCTCAGGCATCGTGGCCGACCTAGGCGCGCAGGCGCAGGCCGCGGGGGGTCGGGTGGAAGCCCGCGGCCTCGAGGGCGATGCCGAGCGGCGAGCTCAGGACCGAGGCGCCGTCGGCACGTTCCACCTGGAGCTTGCCGAGCTGCCCGGCCCGTACGGCGAGGGCGAGCGCGTCGACAGCTGGCTGGATGGCGGCCGGGTCGTCGGTGAACGACAGCAGGGTGCGCCCGCCGCGCTCGACGTAGAGCGCGAGCTCGCCGTCCACGATGACGACCAGGGCGCCGGCCTTGCGCCCGGGACGGTGCCCGTCGGCGCCTGGACGTACTGGCCACGGCAGGGCGGCGCCGTACGCGTTGGCCGGGTCGGTGGCAGCAAGAACCACGGCGGGCGTGGCCTCCCGCCGGTCGCCGGATTCTGCGCGGAGCCGGTCCACGGCACCGGGTACGGAGAACTGTGCGGCGCCCAGCCCTTCGACGACGTACCCGCGCCGGCACCGGCCGGTCTCCTCGAACGCTGACAGCACCCGGTACGCCGCCGCGAAGCCGCCGGGGACCCGCTCGGCCACCACGGCGCCGCGGGTGACGACGCCGTACCGGTCCAGGAGTGTCTCGGCGAGAGCCGCCGCCCGCCGGGTGGGGTCGGGTTCGGGCACCGGCGCCAAGGTCCAGCGACCGGCGAGGGTGGGCGACGCGGACCGGGCCGACAGGCCGGTGCGGCCGGGGCTCCCGTACCTCGCTCGTGGCGTCGAGCGGCGGGCCCGGTGCGACCCGCCGTTGCCACCGGCGATCAGGCCCCGCAACGGTCCGAGGGTGTCGTTGGTGACCCGGCCGGCCCAGACGAGCTCCCACAGTGCCAGCCCCAGCACGGCGTCGTCGACCCGATCTGGGGCGCTCACGCGTTCGCTCAGGCCACGGAAGAATAGTGCGTTCCCACCCGAGAGCGCAGCGAGCATCAGCTCCTGCAGCGGCGACGGGACGAAGTCGTCGGCGCGGGTCAAGGTCAGTGGCGCGGTCTCCGCCAGGTGCAGCGAGATCCACCCATCCTCGCCGGGCAGCGAGCCGTGACCGGCCCACAGCACCTCCCCGGAGGTCGTGAGCTCGTCGAGCATGGCGGGCAGGTAGCCCATCACCCGGGACGGCAGCACCAGCCGTTCCAGCGCCGAGGCCGGCACCGCGGAGCCGGCCAGCTGCTCGCACACCCGGAGCACGCCGTCGATGCCGCGCAAGCCGGCCCCGATGCCCTGCCTCCGCGGCAGGAAACGGGCCAGGGCAGCCGGGGCCACCGGCTCGGCCTCCTGCCGCAGCACCGCAAGCGAGCGCCGCCGCAGCATGCGCAGGACCTCGGTCTCGCACCACTCGGACCCGGACCCACCCGGCCTGAACTCGCCCTCGACGACTCGGCCGGCGCCGGCCAGCCGGGCGAGCGCAGCGTGGACGACGGCGACCCCGAGGCCGAGCCGCTCGGCTACCTCTTCCGTGTGGAAAGGTCCGTGGGTCCGTGCATACCTGGCGACCAGGTCGCCCAGCGGGTCGGCGAGCGGCTCGAGGAAGACCTCCGGGATCCCGACCGGCAGGGGGACCCCGAGGGCATCGCGCAACCGGCCCGCGTCCTCGACGGCGGCCCAGTGCTCCGCGCCGGCCAGCCGCACCCGGATCGCCCGGCGAGCCGTCTCGAGCTCGTGCAACCAGGCGGCGGTGGCACCGCGGGCCAGCGCCTCGGCAGTGGTCAGCGGCCCGAGGATGCGCAGCAGGTCGGCGACGTTCTCCAGGGTGCGTGCCTGCCGGTCGGGCGAGAGCCTTTGCAGGTCCTGCTCGATCGAGGCGATGGCGGCGGCGTCGAGGAGCTCGCGCAGGTCGGCCTGCCCGAGCAGCTCGGCGAGCAGGCTCGAGTCCAGTGACAACGTCGCGGCCCGGCGCTCGGCGAGCGGGGAGTCCCCCTCGTACAGGAACTGGGCGACGTACCCGAAGAGCAGTGAGCGGGCGAACGGCGACGGCTCGGTGGTCTCGACGTCCACGATGCGGACCGAGCGCTCGGCGATCTCCTTCATCAGGTTCACCAGGGCGGGGACGTCGAACACGTCCTGAAGCACCTCGCGCATCGTCTCCAGGACGACCGGGAACGACCCGTAGTCCGATGCCACCGAGAGCAGCTGGGCCGAGCGCTGCCGCTGCTGCCACAGCGGCGTACGTCGGGTGGGGTCGCGCCGTGGCAGCAGCAGCGCGCGGGCTGCACACTCCCGGAACCTCGACGCGAACAGCGCCGAGCCGGCCACCTCCGAGGTCACCAGGGCCTCGACGTCCTCCGCCTCGAGGACGGTCATCGCGGCCAGCGCTGCACCCAGGTCGGCGCCGCCGAGCTCACCGACGAGCTCCATGTCAGGCAGCCGGAGCACGATCCCGTCGTCCGCGTGCATCGCCTGGACGTCGACGCCGTACCGCTCCCGGAGCCGCCCGGCCAGGGCCAGCGCCCAGGGTGCGTGCACCTGAGCGCCGAAGGGTGAGTGGATGACGACCCGCCAGTCGCCGAGCTCGTCTCGGAAGCGCTCGATGAGGATCGTCCGGTCGTCCGGCACGTGGCTCGTCGCCGTGCGCTGCTCGCGCAGGTACGCCATCAGGTTGGCGGCGGCCCGTTCGTCGAGACCGCCGGCGCGCAGCTTGTCGACTGCGGCCGTCGGGCTGCCCTGGTCGATCCGGCCGAGCTCCCGGACGAACGCGCCGACGGCTCGGCCGAGCTCGGC
>JANYIP010000351.1 GCA_025361995.1 Streptomycetales bacterium
CGCATAGCGAATCATCAGGGCATGCTTGGCTCGAACCACGATCGGCTCGGGGATGCACTATCCTGAACGATCAGTCAGCATGCCGCCCGTCTCGAGGGATCCCGATCATGACCAGCTCCCCCGCACCTGCGCCCGAGTTCATCCTCACGCTGTCCTGCGCCGACGTGCCGGGCATCGTGTACGCGGTCTCCAGCTTCCTCGTCCAGCACCAGTGCAGCATCGTGCAGAGCCAGCAGTACGGAGACCGCGAGACCGGGCTGTTCTTCATGCGCGTGCACTTCGAGAGTGCCGACGCCGCCGCCGAGCTCGAGGCCATGCGCAGCACGTTCGGCTGGGTCGGCGACTCGTTCCACATGAGCTGGCACCTGCAGGAGGCGGCCGCCAAGCAGCGGGTGATGCTGCTCGTCTCCAAGTTCGGGCACTGCCTCAACGACCTGCTCTTCCGCTACAGCGTGGGCGCCCTGCAGATCGAGATCCCGGCCATCGTGTCCAACCACCGTGACTTCGAGTCGCTGGCCGCGACCTACGGCATCCCCTTCCACCTCATTCCCGTCACCGCCGAGAACAGGGCCGACGCCGAGGCACAGCTGCTGGCGCTGGTCGAGTCCGAGGCGATCGACCTCGTCGTGCTCGCCCGGTACATGCAGGTGCTGTCCAACGACCTGTGCAAGCAGCTCGAGGGCCGCGCGATCAACATCCACCACTCGTTCCTGCCGAGCTTCAAGGGCGCCAAGCCGTACCACCAGGCGCACGCCCGCGGCGTGAAACTCATCGGCGCGACCGCGCACTACGTCACCGCCGATCTCGACGAGGGACCGATCATCGAGCAGGAGGTTGCCCGGGTGGACCACTCGCTGGACACCGAGCAGCTCGTCGCCGCCGGTCGGGACGTCGAGTGCCAGGCGCTCGCCCGCGCCGTGAAGTGGCACACCGAGAGCCGCGTCCTGCTCAACGGCCACCGGACCGTCGTCTTCCGCTGAGCCTTGGCTAGTACCCGACGAGGCGGTGCATGCGTACGAAGGTGGGGCGGAAGCCGAGCCGAGGCCAGGTACGCGACGACAGCAGGTTCGTCACCCGCCAGTCGGTCACCACGGCGGCGTAGCCCGCCTCCCCGGCCCAGTGCAGGACAGTCTCGCCCAGCGCACGCCCGACCCCGGTGCCGCGCGCCGACGGCCGCACGGACGCGAACGCCAGGAAGCCCGCAGAGTCCGGCCGCGCCGGCCCGACGTGCGCCCCGGACTTCTCGATCGAGCAGCCCGTCGCCTCGCCGACCAGCACCCCGTCCACCTCGGCCACGAAGTTGACGTAGCCGGAGTCGTCGAAGAGCTCCTCCCAGTCGGCCACGTTCGCGTCGTACGACTCCGGTCTCGCCGCCGAGAAGACCGGCGACAGCGCCTGGTGCTCGGGGACGATCGTGTCCATCACAACCAGATCGTGGATGTCGGCGCGGCGCGGTGCCCGGACCGACACCGCCGGCGGCAGCACCGGGCGTTCGCGCATCGACTCCCGGATGCCATGCAGGTGCTGCTGACCGAAGGCCAGCCGAGCCCATGCGTCGACCAGGGCCACGTCGTACGTCGGGACCAGGACGTAGTGCGCCACCCGGCCCTGCGCGACCCAGCCGGCGGCGGCCATCCCGTACAGGTCCCGGGCCAGCTCTGCAGCACTGACCGCCAGACCCGCCGACTCCACCCAGATGTTCGGCCCCCACACCGGTGACTGCTTCGGCGCGCCGAGCAGGTAGCCGACCAGCTCCCCGGACTCCACCGCCACCGCACCCGACGCGCCGTCCGCCGAGAAGGCTGCCGCCACCTGCCCGGCGGCGATGGCCGCGTCCTCGAAGCCCGCCGCGAGCAGGGGCTCGGCCCGCCGGTGCGCAGCATGCCGCCGGGCGAGCAGCGCCCCGGCCGCCTCGACGTCGCCAGCCGTGAACTCGCGGATCTGCATGCGCCGCAGGTTAGGCCCGAGCTGCCGTCGCCGTCGCGGCAAATTCGGCCATCGAGGCGAACCCCCAGTCCGGCGTCACCTCGCCGGCGGGTTCGGGGGTCGCACCCCAGCCGGGACGGTCGCACCGCCGGTTGATCCAGACGGTCGCCAACCCGAACGCCTTCGCCTGGACGTGGTCGTGGAACAGGCTCTGCGCCACGTGCAGCAGCCCGCCCGGCCTGACGCCCATCGCGGCAGACCGCGCCAGCAGCGCCTCGAAGTTGCGCGGCGACGGCTTGTACGACCCGACGTCCTGCGCCGTGATGATCGCGTCGAACGTCACGTCCAGCCGCGCGTTGCTGCCGGCGAAGGAGGTGCGGTCAACGTTGGACAAGATGATCAGCTGGTACCGCTCGGCCAGCGACACCAGGGCCTCGTGGGAGTCCGGGAAGGCAGGCCAGGCCGGCACTGACCGGGCCAGTAGCTGGGCATCAGCGGGGGAGACCTCGGCGCCCAGCTCGTGGCCGAGGGCGCCGAAGGTGGCGGCGAGCACGTCCGGGTAGAGCAAGCCTGGCTGCTCTGCCTCGACCCGGGCCTCGTGCCCGGCGTACACGGCCAGGAGCTCCTCGTCCGACAGACCCAGCCCGGCAGCCCGCGCCCACGGCCGCAGGACCGCGGCGATCCCGGCCTCCCAGTCGATCAAGGTCCCGTAGCAGTCGAAGCTCAACGCCTCGAAGTCCGACAGCTCCATCCGCCCACCTTCTCCAGAGCAGCTCGGTGTCGCCAGCGCCGCTCAGTCGCCGAGCTCGGCCCGGCGGCGCGTCACGTACGCTTCCAGCTCGGCCCGCACGGCCTCGTCCATCGGCGGAGCCTCGTACTCCGCGAGCTTCTTGGTGTAGATGTCGCGTGCGCGCACCGCTGCGTCCTTGCTCCCGTTGCGGGTCCAGCGGTCGAAGTTCTCGGAGTTGGACAGCAGCGGCCGGTAGAAGCAGGTACGGAACCGCTCCATCGTGTGCGCCGCGCCCAGGAAGTGGCCGCCGGCCCCGACCTCGAGGTGCGCGTCGAAGGCGAGCGAGGCCTCGTCGATCTCCAACGGGGTGAACTCGGCCATCAGCATCCGCAGGATCTCGATGTCGACGATGAACTTCTCGTACCCCGACACCAGGCCGCCCTCGAGCCAGCCGGCCGAGTGCATCACCCAGTTCGCACCGGCCAGGAACGTCGGCATCATCGTCATCATCGCCTCGTACGCGGACTGCGCGTCCGCGGTCTGCGAGGAGTTGAGGCCGCCGCCGGAACGCCACGGCAGGCCGAAGTGCCGCGCGATCTGGCCGGTGCACAGCAGGCCGATGCCCGACTCCGGCGTGCCGAACTGCGGCGACCCGGACTGCATGTCGATGTTGGACAGGAACGACCCGAAGATCACCGGGCACCCCGGCCGCACCAGCTGGGTGAGCGCGATCCCGGTCAGTGCCTCGGCCATCTGCTGCACCAGGGTCGCCGGGATGGTCACCGGGGACATCGCGCCCATCAGCAGGAACGGCGTCATCACGACCGGCTGCATCGCGAGGTTGTACTCCCACATCGCGTCGAGCATCCTGTCGTCCCAGCGCAGCGGGGAGTTGCAGTTGATCAGCGAGATGCAGACCGGCGTCTCCTCGATCGCGGCCCGGCTGCCGAAGACGATCTCGCTCATCGCGATGGTGTCGCGGGCGTTCACCCCAGAGACGACGTTGCCCATGTAGATCTTGTCTGTCAGCGTCATGAGCGCGTAGAGCATGTCCATGTGCCGCGAGTCGAGCGGGGTGTCGTTGGGCTCGCAGATGACGCCGCCCGCGCTGTCCAGCTCAGGAAACGCCTGGGCCAGCTTCGTAAACCGGCGGAAGTCCTCCATCGTCGCGTCCCGGCGCACGTCGCCCTCACGGACGAACGGCGGCCCGTAGACGCACGAGAACACCATCGAGTCGCCGCCGATGTGCACGGTGTTGGCCGGGTTGCGCGCCTGCACGTCGAACTCGCGGGGCGCCTTGGCGACCTGCTCGAGGACCCAGTCGGGGTCGAACTTCACGTTGTCGCCCTCGACGGTCTGCCCGGCCGCGCGGAAGAGCTCGAGCGCCTCGGGCTTCATGAACTCGATGCCGATCTCGGTGACGATCCTGCGCCAGCCCTTGTCGAGAACGGCCATCGCATCGGCCGACAGGATCTCGTACCGCGGCATCTTGTTGACGAACATGCGCATCCCTTCTTGACGCTCGATTCGGCGCGATCCTACTATCAGTCCTTGGAACAGTAGTTCCATGATGTGGAACATTTCTGAACGGGATGTACGAGCAGCCAGGACGGAGGCCACGCGTGACCGCGACCCATACCGGTACACAGGCCGTCGACCGCGCTGCCCAGCTCCTCGTCCAGGTGATCCAGGCCCGCCAGCCGCAGTCCTTCGGGGCTCTCACCGAGGGCGCCGACCTCCCCAAGAGCACCGCGTCCCGGCTGCTCAACGCGCTCGAGCGCCAGGGTCTGGTCGAGCGCGACCGCGACGGCGCGTTCCGCCCCGGCCCCGTGGTCACCCGGTTCGCCCGGCTCTCGAGCTCGACCGACAACCTCATCGAGGTGGCCGCGCCGTTCCTCGAGACGCTGAGCCGGCGCACCGGCGAGACCGTCAACCTGGCGATCCCCGGCAACGACGTCGTCGAGCAGATCGCGCAGGTCGACAGCCGCTACATGCTCGGCGCCACCAACTGGGTCGGCCTCGGCGTCCCGTTCCACTGCTCGGCGCTGGGCAAGGTCTTCCTGGCGTACGGAGCCGTCGAGGTGCCCAAGGGTCGGCTGGAGCAGCGCGGGCCGCGCACCCTCACCACGCGTGAGGCGCTCGCGGCCGACCTCGAGCTCGTCCTGCGCCGCGGGTACGCGGTCGCCGACGAGGAGCTCGAGCCCGGGCTGGTGGCCATCGCCGCACCCGTCCGCGACCCCGAGGGCGCTGTCGTGGCCTCGATCTCCGTCTCTGGCCCGTCGGTCCGGCTCACCCCCGACCGGACGGTCAAGATCGCGGCCATGGTCGCGGGCGAGGCACACGCACTGTCGAACGCGCTCGGTTTCCTAGGTTTCCGGCCAGTCGGAGTTGAGAAGGAAGGCGCCGCATGACGCACGAGGAGATTCTCAAGGGCTTGTACGACGAGACGCTGCTGGGCAATGCCCCGCTGGTGCTCGAGCTGACCAACGCCGGCCTGGCCGCCGGCCTGGGGCCCGAGTCGATCCTCTTCGACGCCCTCATCCCCTCGCTCGAAGAGGTCGGCGCCCGGTTCGAGCGCGGCGACTTCTTCGTCCCGGAGATGCTCATCGCGGGCAAGGCGATGGCCGGCGCGCTCGAGGTCCTGCGCCCGCTGCTCGCGCTGACCGGTGCCGAGACGATCGGCAAGTTCGTGATGGGCACCGTCAAGGGCGACGTCCACGACATCGGCAAGAACCTCGTCAACATCATGCTCGAGGGCGCCGGCTTCGAGGTCATCGACCTCGGCGTGCAGGTCGCACCCGAGAAGTTCATCGCCGCGATCGAGGAGCACAAGCCCGACATCGTCGGCTTCTCCGCCTTCCTCACGACGACGATGCCGATGTTCAAGGCGAACATCAACGCGCTCGAGAAAGCCGGCATGCGTAGCGACATCATCGTCATGGTCGGCGGCGCGCCCGTCACGCAGGAGTACGCGACAGCCGTCGGCGCCGACG
>JANYIP010000361.1 GCA_025361995.1 Streptomycetales bacterium
GTCCAGTCCTCGTCGCTCATGTTGCCGCTGCGCATGTGGTGCAGGGCGACCCGGGCCTCGGCGGACAGCATGCGCATGGTGATCTCGTTGCGCCCCATCTCGAGGGAGAAGATCACGCTCGTCAGCCGGTGCTTGATCGACGCCGCCCGGCAAAAATCGAGGCCGAGCGTCGAGTTGTGGGTCGGGACCATGGAGTGGCTGGCTAGGTAAATGTGCTCGGGGTTGTCGACCTCGACGCAGCGCACCGGCACCGACGCGACCTGACGTACGCCGGTGATGAACCGCGAGCCGCGGCGGGTGAACTGGCGTACGCCGCGCTCCTTGTGGGCCATCCGCTTGCGCTCGAGCCGGAAGACGGTGTCGTCCGTGCTGAAGGTGAGCGTGTAGACCGTGGACGAGTCCTCAGTGCGGCCCGGCACCGGTCGGCTCATGAAGCCGCAGCGGTACCCCAGGCTGATGACGAGCTCGTGTGCCTGCAGCGCGAGCAGCCGGTTGGTGACCGAGAACTGGACGGCACCCAGGGGCGACACGGTCCCGTCTGTGTCGAGCAGCCCGGCCAGCAGCGCCCGGCGCTGGCCTTCCGAAGCTCGCAGGTACTCCGTTGGGATGTGCTTGTCGCCGAGCACGCCCATGGTCCGCAGGAGTGCCTGGACGGTGCCGCGCTCGTTGCGGCAGTCCTGGCACTGAAGGCCGCCCGACGTCTGCTCACCGCAGTCCGGACAGGTGGGAACCGGGACTGACGGGGTGCTCCGGGCCGCCCCTCCGCAACGCCTTCCGCAGGTGCGTACCTGGGAGGTACGGGGTGTGAAGGCGGCGCCACAGACAGCGCAGGCCCTCTCCTGGGCCTTCTCTCCCAAGGGGAGCCTGATGCCGTAGCGGAGCGCGACCCCGGTGGTCACCACGCGCAGGCCCTCGGCCTCGATGTGCATGGCGATCTCGGGATCGGCCGAGGTGTATTGCGCCGCGTCGGACGTACCGTCACCGAGCCAGACACCGAGGGTGTACGGAGGCAGCGGGAGCTCGCGGGCGGGCAGGTCCAGCGGCGCCGTGTTGGCCACGCTGTGGTTGGCGCGACGGTCGGCCGTCTCGCAGCGCAGGGAGCGAGCAATCTCCTCGGTGGTGCGGACCTGGGCCTGACCTGCGGCGCCCACCCCACGTCGGGACGCCCGGGTCTGGGTCAACCACTGGTGCTGGCCGTCAGCGACGATGACCGTGCCGTCCGAGAACGTCACCTCGTAGCAGGGCCGGTCGAGCATGATCTCGGTTGCCGCCACGACCCGGGTCGGGCGACCACTCCCGTCGAGAAGGAGCTCGCCGACCGCCACCTCGCCCATCGTCGTCCAGCCGGTCGGCGTGGGAAGCGGCGTGTCGAGCGAGAGCGCCTTGCCCATAGCCGGACGGCCGGCAAGGACGATGAGCTGGCCGCCGTGCAGGCCGTTCGTCAGCTGGTCGAGGTCCGCGAAACCCGTCGGCACCCCGATCATCGCGCCACCCCTGGAGGAGATGGCCTCGATCTCGTCGAGCGTGCCCTGCATGATCTCGGACAGCGGCAAGTAGTCCTCGCTGCTGCGACGCTCGGTGACGGCGTACAGCTCGGCCTGGGCCCGGTCGACGATCTCGTCGGCCTCGCCGCCGTCGCCGCCGTACCCCATCTGGACGATCTTGGTGCCGGCCTCGACCAGGCGGCGAAGGACGGCGCGTTCGCGGACGATCCGGGCGTAGTACGAGGCGTTGGCCGCGGTGGGCACCGAGGAGATGAGGGTGTGCAGGTATGGAGCCCCCCCGACCCGGGTGATCTCGCCACGGCGGGTGAGCTCGGCAGACACGGTGACCGGGTCTGCGGGCTCACCGCGGGAGTAGAGGTCGAGCACGGTGTCGTACACCGTCTGGTGGGCGGGCTTGTAGAAGTCGCCGGGGCGGAGCACCTCGACGACGTCAGCGATCGCGTCCTTGCTCAGCAGCATGCCGCCGAGCACGCACTGCTCCGCGGTGAGGTCCTGCGGCGGGGTGCGCTCGAACGACGGCTGGTAGCCGCTCGGCGCCACCTCGTACTCAGCGAGACTCAACGCGCGCCCTGCCCCCTCGACTCCACCGATCCGGATTCCCTGCGACACGTAGGACACTGTGCGCCTGCGCACCGACAATCTCGGTGAGGTGGGCCAGCCCGGGACAAGTTACGAGGGTCACGCGCACCTGGACAGCGGCCACGGCGTGTCCGTCGACGAGCCCTGTGGAGAGCCTGTGGACCGGGTGTGGACCACGCCGCGCAACGTTGTGCACATGTCGTGGACGACGCTGTGGACAACGACGTCGTGGGAGCGCGGGCACCTGGTCTGACCTGCGAGGACTCTGTCCTCAGCATGTGCACCCAAAAAAAACGGTTCGGCAACGGTCAGGTGTCCAGCAGGTGGACGGCGTTCAGGGCCAGCAGATGAGACGGGGTACGGGGAAGGCCCGGCACCCTGCTGGGTACCGGGCCTTCGACGTACCGACAAACAACGTCAAACCGGGTCGAGCAGGGTCAGGACGGGACGACGTCCAGCGCGATCTTCGCCGCGACCTCCGGGTGCAGGCGCACGGTCACGGAGTGCGCCCCGACCGTCTTGATCTGACCAGGCAACTCGATGCGACGCTTGTCGATGTCCGGGCCGCCGGACGCCTTGACGGCGGCCACGACGTCGGACAGCGTCACCGAGCCGAAGAGCCGGCCGCCGGCGCCCGCACGCGCGGGCACCTTGACCGTCAGCTTCTCGAGCTGGCCCTTGATCTCCTGGGCGTGGCCGAGGTCGCGCACATCGCGGACCTCGCGGGCCCGCTTGATCGTCACGATCTGCTTCTCGGCCCCACGGGTCCACGACATCGCGAACCCGCGCGGTACGAGGTAGTTGCGGCCGTAGCCGTCCTTGACCTCGACGACGTCGCCGGGGCCGCCGAGCCCAGCAACTTCCTGGGTGAGGATGAGATTCATCTGCTGACCCTCCTCAGCGGGCGGTGCTGGTGTAGGGCAGCAGCGCCATCTCGCGGGCGTTCTTGACCGCCTTCGCGATCTCGCGCTGCTGCTGGACGGTGACACCGGTGACCCGGCGTGCCCGGATCTTGCCGCGGTCGGAGATGAACTTCCGGAGCAGCGCGGTGTCCTTGTAGTCGATGTACGTGACCTTCGCAGCCTTGAGCGGGTTGGCCTTCTTCTTCGGCTTCCGCACTGGGATCTTCGCCATGTGGTCTCTAGTCCTGTCGCTTCTCGTGAAGTCGTCTTAGAAAGGAGGCTCGTCGAACGACGCCGGGGCAGCAGCGCCGCCCCAACCGCCGGCAGCTCCGCCGGAACCGCCTGAACCGGAGCCGCCCGAGCTGGGTGCACCGGTCGCCCACGGGTCGTCGGCAGGAGGTACGTCGCCGCCGGCGGGGCCGAAGCCACCACCACCACCCCCGCCGCCACTGCCGCGCGAGACCTTGGTGACCTTGGCGGTCGCGTACCGCAGAGCCGGACCGACGTCGTCGACCTCGACCTCGTACACAGTGCGCTTCTCGCCTTCCTTCGTCTCGTACGACCGCTGCTTGAGCCGGCCGTTGACGATGACGCGCATGCCGCGCTGGAGGGACTCGGCGACGTTCTCCGCGTACTGGCGCCACACGTTGCAGCGCAGGAACGTGGTGTCCCCGTCCTTCCACTCGTTGGTGGTCTTGTCCATCACCCGTGAACTGGACGCCACCGTGAAGGACGCGACGGCCGCCCCGCTGGGGGTGAACCGCAGCTCGGGGTCACCGGTCAGGTTGCCGATGATCGTGATGAGGATGTCGCCCTGGGCCATGGCGTACTACCTCAGGTCCGGACGGATGACCTTGGTACGCAGCACAGCCTCGTTGAGGTTGAGCTGCCGGTCGAGCTCCTTGACGGTCGCGGGCTCGGCGTTCAGGTCCACGACGGCGTAGATGCCCTCGGTCTTCTTGTTGATCTCGAAGGCCAGCCGGCGACGGCCCCAGATGTCGACCTTCTCCACGGTGCCGCCACCTTGGCGGACGACGTTGAGGAACTGGTCAAGACTGGGGGCGACGGTGCGCTCTTCGAGCTCGGGGTCGAGGATGACCATCAGTTCATAGTGACGCATGCGAGTAACCCACCTCCTCTGGACTTGGCGGCCACGGTC
>JANYIP010000362.1 GCA_025361995.1 Streptomycetales bacterium
CTGGTTCAGGGCAGTCTGGGCCTGCGCCGCAGCAACGGTCGGGGTGACCACCTGGGTGTCGATTCGCGGTGTCGCCCTGTGGTGGCTGGGCGTCCCAGTGTTCGTGTTCGTCCTGTGCTGCTTCTATGCAGGTTGGGCCTACCACGGTCGTCGTCCGATACCCAGCGTCGAGGAGATGCGGTCCGACCTGCAAAGTCGAGGAAGAGACCGGCCATCACGCGGTGTTCTCTCTCGTCGTGCGCCTGGGGATGGTCGCGGTCGTGGCTGTGGTCTGGCCTGACCTGGGGCCGGGCGTGGTTTGGTGAGCGATACCTGGACCTGCTGGTGGTCAAGCACATCCTCAGTCACCCGCAAGACCCGTTGGTCGCCGGGCTCGTGGCGTCCTCCGGAGGGACGACGGCAATCCGCGGGCTCACCATCCTCCCCGAGGACTGAGCTCGACCGATTCGCGGCGGCGACCTTCGTCAGTCTCAGCAAAGGCAGAACGGATGGCCAGCCGGATCCACGTACACCCGGAACGGGTCGCCAGCCGCCTCACAGCGCCTGGCTGTCGGATACTGCTGCTGCCGTTCGTGGATTAGCAGGAGGCAGGCACCGGGTCCGCCGCTGAACCTAGGAGCAGACATGGCCGAGTACCTCATCTACTTCAACCAGCAGTGGGTGGGCGCCCACGACGAGGAGTGGTTTCGCGGGCGGGGGCCGCTGGCCATGGCGGTCCTCGGGGAGATGAAGTCTGCTGGCGTGTACGTGTTCGCCGGGGGACTGGAGGAGGACGGACCGGTCTTCGGCGCTGATGCGACGGGCGGATCGTTGATGTTCACGGACGGGCCGTACGTGGAGACCAAGGAGTTCCTGGGTGGCTTCACCGTCGTGGACGTCGCCGACGAGGAGGCCGCCAGGATGTGGGCGGGCAAGATCGCGGTAGCGTGCGGCTGGCCGCAGGAGGTTCGCCGATTCGGGCCGCGGCCACGCACGCAGTAGTCGGTCCATGCTCCCGGCGTGGTTCGTCATCGCTGACAATCCGTTGGCGCTGTGTGCACCGGTCATGAAGGATCGGCAAGGTTCGGGGCCACTGCGGGCCCTCCCCTCTTGCGTGTGAGGCAATTGTTATGACCGGCACCGACCCCATGCTGCAGGAGCCGAGGAACGAAGTCCATGCGGCAGGCGGGTGGCTGCGGGGAGTCCATGAGGCAGGAGTGGCGGTCTTCCGGGGCATCCCCTTCGCCGCGCCGCCGGTCGGCGACTTCCGCTTCGCCGCGCCGCAACCCGTCCAAGCTTGGAGCGGAGTGCGGGACGCAGTCTCGTACGGACCGCCGCCGCCGCAGGCCGGCCATTTCGGCATGGACGAGCTGTGGCAGGACGGAGGCGACGACTGGCTGACGCTGAACGTCTGGTCGCCGGCAGATCACCCGGGCGCGGGACTGCCGGTGATGGTGTGGATCCAGGGCGGCGGCTACGTGATCGGCATGTCCAGCCTCCCCGAGTACGACGGTGCCCGGCTCGCGCGCGACGGTCGGGTCGTCGTGGTGACGTTCAACTACCGGGTCGGGATCGAGGGTTTCGGGCAGATCGAAGGAGCCCTCGCGAATCGGGGCCTCCTGGACCAGGTGGCCGCTCTGGAGTGGGTGCGGGACAACATTCGAGCGTTCGGTGGCGACCCTGGCCGGGTCACCGTGTTCGGTCAGTCAGCGGGCGGGGGTTCGGTCGCTGCGCTTCTGGCGATGGACCGGGCGGCGGGGCTCTTCCGCCGGGCGGTCGTCCAGAGTGCACCGGGTACATACTTCTCGCCGGAGCTCGCGGCGGACATCGCTGGTGCCTGCGCCGCCGAGCTGGAGTTGCGGCCCACGGTGGCCGACCTGGCGAGGATCGACCCTCGCCAGCTGTCCGCCGCCGCTGACACGGTCGGCTCGACGATGGATCAGCGGGCGCACCGCTGGGGGTTGGCCGCGCACAGACGCATCCCCTTCTCGCCCGTGATCGACGGTCAGGTCCTGCCGGTCACGCCGTGGCAGGGGTTGACCGACGGCGCCGGGCGTGGCGTCGACCTGCTCGTCGGCCACACCCGCGACGAGCAGCGCCTCTTCACCGCGCTCGACGGTCTACTGGGTGGGGTGGGCGAGGAAGCGGCAGCAAATGCCCTTCATCACTTCGCCCCCGGCCCGGAGGGCGAGCGCCGCTACCGCGATGCCTACCCGGCGGCGGGACCGGACGGGCTGTACGAGCTTGTCCATTCCGACTGGCTGTTCCGCATGCCGTCCCTTCACCTCGCCGAGGCGCAGGTCGCAGGCGGCGGCCGCGTGCACCTGTACGAGCTGGCCTGGCAGGCACCCGGAATGGGCGGCGCCCTTGGCGCCTGCCACGGACTGGAC
>JANYIP010000385.1 GCA_025361995.1 Streptomycetales bacterium
CCATCCTCGAGGCGGCCGACGAGCACGGCGCCGACGTCATCGGGATGTCCGGCCTGCTGGTCAAGTCCATCAGCCGCAGCCCCTCGAAGGCATCCCGGGCGTAGCGGACCTCGCCCTCGTAGATCGACGCGAGGTCCTGCTCCACGTACGCGCGGGTCAGTGCCGCGCCGCCGAGGATGACCGGCCAGCGGGCGGCGATGCCCCGCTGGTTCATCTCCTCGAGGTTCTCCTTCATGATCATGGTGGACTTGACCAGCAGGCCGGACATCCCGATGACGTCGGCGCCGTGCTCGTCGGCCGCCTCGAGGATGGTGTTGATCGGCTGCTTGATCCCGAGGTTGACCACCGAGTAGCCGTTGTTCGTCAGGATGATGTCGACCAGGTTCTTGCCGATGTCGTGGACGTCGCCGCGCACGGTGGCCAGCACGATCGTGCCCTTGCCCTCGGCGTCGGTGCGCTCCATGTGCGGCTCGAGGTAGGCCACGGCCGCCTTCATGACCTCGGCGGACTGCAGCACGAACGGCAGCTGCATCTGCCCCGAGCCGAAGAGCTCCCCGACGGTCCGCATCCCGGACAGCAGGGTGTCGTTGACGATCTCGAGGGCAGGACGGGTCCGCAGCGCCTCGTCGAGGTCTGCGTCCAGGCCCTTGCGCTCGCCGTCGACGATGCGCCGCTCGAGCCGCTCGAAGAGCGGCAGGGCGGCGAGCTCGTCGGCCTTGGTCTGCCGCGTGGCGGCCGGGTCGACGCCCTCGAACAGGTCCAGGAAGCGCGACAGCGGGTCGTACCCCGCATCGTCGGCCGTCGCCGGGACGCGGCGGTCGTAGATCATGTCGAGCGCGACCTGGCGCTGCTCGTCCGGGATCCGCGCGGTCGGCAGGATCTTCGACGCGTGCGCGATCGCCGAGTCCAGGCCTGCCTTGACGCACTCCGACAAGAAGACCGAGTTCAGCACGATCCGCGCAGCCGGGTTCAGCCCGAACGAGATGTTCGACAGGCCGAGGGTGGTCTGGACGTCCGGGAAGCGCCGCTTGACCTCGCGGATCGCCTCGATGGTCTCGAGACCGTCACGGCGGGTCTCCTCCTGGCCGGTGGCGATCGGGAACGTCAAGCAGTCGAGGATGATGTCCTCGACCCGCATCCCCCAGTTGTCGACGAGGTCACGGATCAGCCGCTCCCCAACGGCGACCTTCCAGTCGGCCGTCCGGGCCTGACCCTGCTCGTCGATGGTCAGCGCCACCACTGCGGCGCCGTGCTCCATGATGATCGGCATCACCTGGTGCATCCTCGACTTCGGGCCGTCGCCGTCCTCGTAGTTGACCGAGTTCACCACTGAGCGCCCGCCGAGCATCTCCAGCCCGGCCTCGATCACAGCAGGCTCGGTGGAGTCCAAGACCAGCGGGAGCGTCGAGGCGGTCGCGAACCGGCCTGCCAGGGTGCGCATGTCCGCGACCCCGTCACGCCCGACATAGTCGATGCACAGGTCGAGCAGGTGCGCGCCGTCCCTGTTCTGCTCCCGGGCGATCTCGACGCACTCCTCCCAGTTCTCGGCGAGCATCGCGTCGCGGAAGGCGCGCGACCCGTTCGCGTTGGTCCGCTCCCCGATCGACATGTACGCGGTGTCCTGCCGGAACGAGACCGCCTGGTAGAGCGAGGCGACGCCGGGCTCCGGGCGCGGGCGGCGGCGGGTGACCTCGCGGCCGCGGACCCGGTCGACCAGCAGCTTCAGGTGCTCGGGCGTGGTGCCGCAGCAGCCGCCGACCAGCGAGAGCCCGTACTCGCGGGTGAACGTGTCGTGCGCGTCCGCGAGCTCGACCGGGGTCAGCGGGTAGTGCGCGCCGTTGGCCCCGAGCACCGGCAGTCCGGCGTTCGGCATGCAGGTGAGCGGGATCCGCGCATGCTTGGACAGCTGGCGCAGGTGCTCGCTCATCTCGGCCGGCCCGGTGGCGCAGTTGAGGCCGATCGCGTCGACACCGAGCGGCTCCAGCGCAGTCAGCGCCGCCCCGATCTCGCTGCCCAGCAGCATGGTCCCGGTGGTCTCCACGGTGACCTGGACCCACACCGGCACGTCGAGGCCGGCTGCCTTGATGGCCCGCTTGGCACCGATGATCGCGGCCTTCGCCTGCAGCAGGTCCTGCGCCGTCTCCACCAGCACCGAGTCCACACCGCCGGCGACCATGCCAGCGACCTGCTCCTGGTACGCATCGCGCAGCTTCGCGAACGTGACGTGCCCGAGCGTCGGCAGCTTGGTGCCCGGACCGACCGACCCGATGACCCAACGGGGCCGGTCCGGCGTGGACCACCCGTCCGCGACCTCGCGGGCGATCTGCGCACCCGCCTCGGCCAGCTCGTAGATCCGGTCGGAGATGTCGTACTCGGCGAGGTTGGCCCAGTTCGCACCGAAGGTGTTCGTCTCCACGCAGTCGACCCCGACGGCGAAGTACGCGTCGTGGACCGCGGCGACCACGTCGCGACGAGTGACGTTGAGGATCTCGTTGCAGCCCTCGAGCCCGATGAAGTCGTCCAGGCTCAGGTTGTGGCTCTGCAGCATCGTGCCCATGGCCCCGTCAGCCACGACGACGCGCTCGGCCATCGCTGCACGCAGCGTGGCGGGACCAGGTCGCGCGGGGACGATCGACATGCCCCAAGGGTAGCGGCGCGGCCCGAGCCCGGAGTCGGCGGCCGAACAGGACGTACGCTTGCGGAGTTTGCTGGTCCACGGATGCGGAGGCAACGGCGTTGATCGAGCTCGACGGCATACCCGAGCTGACCGACCCCGTGATCATCGCGGCGTTCGAGGGGTGGAACGACGCCGGTGACTCGGCCACCGAGGCCGTCTCCTACCTCGAGGAGGTCTGGGACGCCGAGCCGGTGGGCGAGCTGGACCCCGAGGAGTTCTACGACTTCCAGGTCAACCGCCCGCACGTGCACGTGAACGACGACGGCAGCCGCGAGATCACCTGGCCGTCCACCAGGGTGTCGATCGCCCGCCTCCCCGGCGCGGGTCGAGACATCGTGCTGGTACGTGGCGTCGAGCCGAGCATGCGCTGGCGCTCGTACTGCAACGAGTTGCTGGTCCTGGCCGCCGATCTCGGTGTCGAGATGGTGGTGACGCTCGGCGCGCTTCTCGCCGACACCCCGCACAGCCGCCCGATCCCCGTCACCGGGACCGTCTCCGACCCCGCGCTGGCGCTCAAGCTCGACCTGGAGATCTCCCGGTACGAGGGGCCGACCGGCATCGTCGGGGTGCTGCAGCACGAGGCCGAGGTCCGCGGCATGCGCGCGCTGTCGCTGTGGGCCGCCGTGCCGCACTACGTGGCGCACCCCCCGTCGCCGAAGGCGACGCTCGCGATCCTCACGCGCCTCGAGGGCCTGATCGGTGAGCCGATCACGCTCGGCGACCTGCCTGACGACTCGATCGCCTGGCAGGCCGGGGTCGACGAGCTGGCGAGCG
>JANYIP010000067.1 GCA_025361995.1 Streptomycetales bacterium
CTCCAGCTGGGCGACGGAGCGCTTCGCCTCGACCCCGCGACGGCTCCACCGGGGATGCGCGAGACCGACGCCGTACGACTGTGGGCGACGGGAAATGGTCTCGGCCAGACCCTCACCGGCGACACCGTCGTCTTTTTGGCCGACGCCACGGTCCGCCTTCCGGTCGCCCGGCCACAGGTGCCTGACCTGTCCGCTTGGGGAATCCCGCGGTTCACACACCGAACCGTGTGGGCGATCGCGACTACCGCCGGTCTGTCGAATTGTCCAGCCCAAGCCTCCTCAGTTGCTGTCGCCGGTCCGCAACCGCAGCTCGCGTCGGTCATGTTGATCGCCGTCGACGGCTCAGGCCAAGGAGTCACCTACTCAACCGGCGTATCGAACTGCTTCCCTCGGCGACCACCGAGCGCCGAGGTGGCCTCGTACGCGGTGAGCGTGCACAGCTCCGTCACAGCCAGCACGCCCCCCTGCGGATCGGTGGACGGCACCATCACCTCGAGCGACAGGACGGGCGTCACCTCTAGCACGACGGGCGTACAGGTGTGGATGCTCGGCGAGCGCTGCGAAGGGTCGATGTCGGTGGCGACCCTGCTCCGGCGGCCTGCTGGCGCCGCCCAAGACGGACTCGAGCTCGGCCGCCGGAGCCTGAACCTGTCGAGTGGCCTGGAGTACTTCGACGGCCAGCTCAGGCTCTTCCCGTCCTAGCCTCCGCTCGTTACCGCGGACGCGGATCTCGGTTCGTCTCCGCTCATGTCGGTGGCGCCTTGGCGGCTCGTACGTCCAGCTCGGTATGGACCACATCCATGTCGTAGCCCTCGCGCAACCGCGTCGTCGGGAACTGGACGTCGAGGATCTGCTGCCTGGTGGCTGAGGCGATCACGTGGAAGAACGCATCCACCTGCGCGATCTCGTACCCCTCGCGCAGCCGTACGACGCGAAATCTGCGACCCGCGTCAGGCCTGGGCAGCGCTGTCGACGCCACTGAAGCCGGCAAGGTCGCGGGGCCGGACTCGGCGGACGAGAGCCGGGCAAGCGTCTCCTCAGCGGTCTCGCCACCTGAAGTGCTGCCATCGCGTCCCGAGTCCGGGGCCCTTGGCACTCCGATTCCAGCGCACATGTCCCTTCTATCGCATCCCTGCTCTCGAAGTCCGGCCGAGCTGATCGTGTCGCCAGGTCTCGTGTCAGGCGCACGCGGGGGCTGTCCATCGCTTCGGTCGGCTCGGCCTTGTCGGCGTTCTCCATCGGGTCCTTCGCCAGCATCGGCTCTCCGCGAGGTCCGCAGGTGCCGTGATGTCGTGGCGGTCAAAGGGCGGCGTGATGACGGCCGGTCACGACCGAGCCCTGTCCCCGAGTCGCCGCAGGTCCTAGTCGCCCAAGACGGCCCAGTCGGGGTCCAACGAGGCGAGGCGGTCCAGCCGGGTACGTGCCGCCTGCTCGCTCGGCGACGAGTCCCCCAGGGCCAGTCGCATGGCACCGAGCAGGGCCCCCGTCGCTGGGCGAGCCGCCAACCCGGGCACCCACGGCAGGCCCAGCATGCGCCGGTGCTCGGGCCGCATGGTCGACACCGCACCTGCAGCAAGGACGGCGTACGCGGGGCGGGTGACCAGCGGCAGCGGCGGGTTGAGGATGAACCGCACGACCTCGCGCGCCGCAGACCCGCCGGCGAGCTCGTGGTCGAAGCTGCGCAGCTGCTCAGCGAGCTCCGCGGCACTGCGCGGCGGGTCGGCCAGGCCCAGCGGCTCGGCGGCCCTGGCCCAGTCAGCGACGTACCCGTCGGCTCCCCCGGGGATGGCGCCGCCCCAGATCTGGTGGGTCACCAGGAAGGACTCGGTGAAGGCGAGGTGCACCCAGCGCAGCAGGTGCGGGTCGTCGGCCGCGTACGTCCGCTCGACGTCAGGCTGGTCCGGGCTGGACCAGGTCCCGCGGACCCGGCCGTGCATGAGACGGACCCGCGCGGACTCGCGCTCGACAGCCGCCGAGTCGCCGAAGGTCAAGGTGACGAGCCAGCGCGTGGTCCCGGCAAGGCGGCCCAGGGCATCCTCCCGATAGCGCGAGTGCTGACGCACGCCGGCCAGCGCCGCCGGGTGCAGTGCCTGCAGCAGGAGCGCGCGGATGCCGCCGACCAGCGTGGTGAGGCTGCCGTGGACGACCCAGGGAGCAGAGCCTGGACCGTACAGCCCCTCGTCGTCACCCTCCTCGAGGGCGCGCACCCAGGCGGGCCGCCCCTGCGGGTCGCCGGACACGATGCGTCGAAACCCCCGCGAGAGCGCGTGGTCATCAAGGCTGGGCACCTCTCGATTCTGCGGCAGCGGCATCGGGACCGCATTCCGGCGGTACGATTGAAGAAGTCTTCAACTCATGAAGTCGTCATAGACTGGGAGCCGCTGCGTGGCCGTACCCCTTTACCAGGCAGAGGCCGAGCTATTCCGCACGCTCGGGCACCCGGCCCGGATCCGGGTCCTCGAGCTGCTCAGCGAGCGCGACCACGCGGTGCACGAGTTGCTCGACCAGATCGCGATCGA
>JANYIP010000071.1 GCA_025361995.1 Streptomycetales bacterium
ACGTCTTGGCCCGCTCGATGCCGATCAGCTCGGCCTTGTCGACCTCGGAGCAGCCGCCGTAGTAGCGCTTGCCCGGGTACCCCTCGGCGTACTTGTTGCTCAGGGTCGAGCCCAGCGCCGCCAGCACGGCGGGCGAGGTGAAGTTCTCGCTCGCGATCAGCTGGAGACCGCCGCGCAGCCGCTCGAGCTCGCCGAGGATCACCGAGGCGATCTCGGGGTCCTCGCTCTGCAGTGAACTGAAGTCGGGACCCCAGAAGGGGACGTCGCTCATGAGGTTCTCCGTCTCTGTCGTGTGGGCGGAGTCTACGACCCGACTCAGATCGGACGGAGGATCCCCCGGATGGCAGTCCGGATCTCCTGCGCGGTCGCCCGGAACTCCTCGATCGGGCCACCGAACGGGTCACCGATGTCGTCGACGGTGCGCGGATGGGCAGGATGCAGCCCGCGCAGCGCGGTCGCCAGGGTCACCAGCGCCCCGAGCCGGACGCCTGGCCCACCCGGCGGCAGGTCCTCCGGCTGAACCTCGGCCGCGAGCCGGGCGAGCTCCTTGAGCGCGAACGTACGCCGCAGCGCCCGCTGGTCGAGCCCGAGGACCTGGCTGCGGTGGTCGGCCGTGGCGGTCAGGACCAGGTTGGCCGCGGCGATCTGCGGCTCCCGGAGCCAGGTCGCCGCGAAGCCACTGCTGTCGATGCCCAGCTCGCCGAGCACCCGCGCGGCCGGCGGGTTCATCGGGGCGCCCGCGTGCCCGCCGTAGGTACCGGCGCCGTGCACAGCCACCTCGTCCGCCGACGGCCCGAACCTCGCAGCCAGCTCCGCCGCCATGATCCGCTCGGCCATCGGCGACCGGCAGATGTTGCCCGTGCAGACGTGCAGGACGGTGTAGCGCGTCGGCGCCGGCGCGGCTTCCGTCACGGGGCGAGCTCGGTCTCGGGCCACACCTCGCGCAGCTCCGCCAGACTGACGACGCCGACCCGGAGCACGCGAGGCACACCGGTCGTCAGGTCCACGATCGTGGACGGGACTGCCGCGGCGCACGCCCCGCCGTCGAGGTACACCGAGACCGACTCGCCGAGCTGGGCCTGCGCATCGTCGACCGTGGTGGGCGGCGGTTCGCCGGTCCGGTTCGCCGAGCTGACCGCCATCGGCCCGACCAGGCCCAACAGCTCGATCGCGACCGGGTGCAGCGGCATCCGCACGGCGACGGTACCGCCCGCCTCCCCGAGGTCCCAGACCAGCGACGGCGCGTGCCGGACGACGATGGTCAGCGGCCCTGGCCAGAACGCCTCGATCAGCGCCTCGGCCGCGGCCGGCAGCGTCTCGGTGAGGCCGGCGACGGTCCGCGGCGAACCCACGAGAACCGGGACCGGCATGTCGCGGCCACGGCCCTTGGCTCGCAGCAGGTCACCGACCGCGCTGGAGGAAAAGGCGTCGCACCCGATCCCGTACACGGTGTCGGTGGGCAGGACGACCAGCTCCGCCCGTGCGGCAGCCTGGGTGGCCAGCTCGAGGCCCTGCGCCCGCTCTCCCGGGTCGTCACAGTGGAACAGCCGGCTCATCTCACTCCCCAGCACTCGAGTCGACAGAATGCGTGTCGACAGCACTCATGTCGACAGCACTCATGAAATCCGTCGGCGGTCCGCCTGCGTCCTGCTTGCGTGCGGTGGCGAACCGGTCCCGGCCGGCGAGGTCCGGATGGTCCGCCACCTCGGTCCATCCTCCCTGCTCCCGCAGCAGGTCGACGACCGCCGCGCCCTGGACGTCCGCATGCTCCACCACGAACACCCCCCCGGGCCGCAGCAGCTCCTGGGCCCGACGGGCCACGCCTCGCAGCACCTCCAGGCCGTCCGGGCCTAGTCCCCACAGCGCGACCGCCGGGTCGTACGCGAGAACTTCGGGCTCACGGACCTGCCCGTCGGCGGGGATGTACGGCGGATTGCTCACCACGACGTCGACGGCACCGACGAGCTCGGGCAGGGCCTGCCGCGCGTCGCCGGCATGAAGGACGACACGTGAGCAGGCGAGGTTGCGCCGTGCCCAGACAAGGGCTTCCGCCGAGAGCTCGACCGCATGCACCACCGCCTGCGGCACCTCGTCAGCCACGGCCAGCGCGATGGCGCCCGACCCCGTGCAGAGGTCCACGACCACGGGCTTGCCCGCGACCTCGCGGGCCCTGTCGATGGCCCAGCCCGCGACCACCTCGGTCTCGGGGCGCGGGATGAACACACCCGGGCCGACCGCGAGCTCGACGTAGCGGAAGGGCGCGGATCCGATGATGTGCTGCAGCGGCTCCCGCACTTCGCGACGGGCCACGACGTCGCGAAACCTGGCCAGCGCCTCGTCGTCCAGCATCTCGACCATGCGCAGCCGTGACCTGGGGATACCCAGCGACCAGGCGGCGAGCTCCTCCGCGTCGTGACGCGGCGACGGGACGCCGGCCGACTCGAGCGCGAGCGCTGCGTCGCCGACCAGCGCCCAGAGCAGCGACTGCACCGGCACCCCAGCTGACCCGTCGGGCACCGCTCAGGCTCCGCCGGCGAGCTTGGCCGCAAGGTCGGCGTCGATCGCCGACTGCACCACCGGGTCGAGATCGCCGTCCAGGACCTGGTCGAGGTTGTACGCCTTGTAGCCGGTGCGGTGGTCGGCGATCCGGTTCTCCGGGAAGTTGTACGTCCGGATCCGCTCGGACCTGTCGACGGTACGTACCTGGCTGCGACGTTCGTCCGAGGCGGCCGCATCCGCGGCCTCCTGAGCCGCTGCGAGCAGCCGCGCGCGCATGATCCGCATGGCCGACTCCTTGTTCTGCAGCTGGGACTTCTCGTTCTGGCAGGAGACCACGATGCCGGTCGGGAGGTGGGTGATGCGCACGGCCGAGTCGGTGGTGTTGACGCTCTGGCCACCCGGTCCGCTCGAGCGGAAGACGTCGATCCGCAGGTCGTTCGGGTCCAGCGTCACCTCGACGTCCTCGGCCTCGGCGAGCACGAGAACCCCGGCCGCCGATGTGTGGATGCGGCCCTGTGACTCGGTGGCGGGGACCCGCTGTACGCGGTGCACCCCACCCTCGTACTTCAGCCTGGCCCACGGCGCGTCTCCCGGCTGGGGCGTGCCCTTGGCCTTGACCGCGACCGCGACGCCCTTGTACCCGCCGAGGTCTGACTCCTGGGTGTCCAGGACGTCCACCTTCCAGCCACGGCGCTCGGCGTACCGCATGTACATGCGGAGCAGGTCCCCGGCGAACAGCGCCGACTCGTCGCCGCCCTCGCCCGCCTTGACCTCGAGGATCACGTCGCGGTCGTCGTCCGGGTCGCGAGGGACGAGCAGGAGGGTGAGCTGGGCGTCGAGCTCGGCCCGTCTCGCCGTCAGGCTGGTGACCTCATCCGCGAAGGATGCATCCGACTCGGCTAGCTCGGTGGCGGCGCCGATGTCGTCGCCGGTGTGCAACCACTCCCGGTACGCGCCCACGATGGGCCCGAGCGCTGCGTAGCGGCGTCCGAGCTTGCGCGCTGCGCCCGCGTCAGCGTGGATCGCCGGGTCGGCCAGCTGGAGCTCCAGGGCCGCGTACTCGGCAACCAGGTCCTCGACATTCTCGAACTTGTCGAACTCCTCGACCATCGGTGTGCCTCTCGGACGCTCGTGCGGGCTTGGCAGGGTGAGCAAAGACGAACGGCGCCGTCCCGGGAATCCCGGGACGGCGCCGTCAGCACACCTACTTCGCGGCGTCGGCCTTCTTGCCGAACCGCTGCTCGAACTTGGCGACCCGGCCGCCGGTGTCGAGGATCTTCTGCTTGCCCGTGTAGAACGGGTGGCAGGCTGAGCAGACGTCGGCGTGGATCTGACCGTTGTGAGCGGTGCTCCGCGTCACGAACGTGTTCCCGCAGGTACACGTCACCTGGGTCTCGACGTACTCGGGGTGGATGTCGGGCTTCATGGTGCTCTCCTGTTCGTAGTGGCGCCGGGTCGACCCTGTCTTGCGACAGAGCCGTGAACCGGGCCGAAACCCCAGTCTTGCAGGATGGGGGTGCGCACGCGAAACGCGGTGCGAGCGAGCGGAATTCCCGCGCGCCCGATCAGTCGTCCGAGCCGCCGGACATCGGCGTCGTCTTCGCGACCTCGAGCAGGAACTCGTAGTTGCTCTTGGTCTGCTTGAGCTTGTTGATCAGCAGCTCGATCGCCTGCTGGGAGTCCAGTGCGTGCAGGACGCGGCGGAGCTTCCAGACGATCTTGAGCTCCTCCGGCGACAGCAGGATCTCCTCCTTGCGGGTACCGGACGGGTCGACGTCCACCGCGGGGAAGATCCGCTTGTCAGCCAGCCGGCGGTCGAGCTTGAGCTCCATGTTCCCGGTGCCCTTGAACTCCTCGAAGATGACGTCGTCCATCTTCGAGCCGGTCTCGACGAGCGCCGTGGCGAGGATGGTCAGCGAGCCGCCGTCCTCGATGTTGCGCGCCGCGCCGAAGAACTGCTTGGGCTTGATCAGCGCGTTCGAGTCGATGCCGCCCGAGAGGATGCGGCCGGAGTTCGGCGCCATGGTGTTGTAGGCGCGTGCCAGGCGCGTGATCGAGTCGAGCAGGATGACCACGTCCTTGC
>JANYIP010000073.1 GCA_025361995.1 Streptomycetales bacterium
AGAAGCCCTGGATCTGCGCGGTGTGCAGGTCGACCGTCATCAGCCGGTGCGCGCCCGCGGTCTTGAACAGGTCGGCGACCAGGCGGGCGCTGATCGGCTCGCGCCCGCGGTGCTTCTTGTCCTGCCGTGCGTACGGGTAGAACGGCATGACCACGGTGATCCGCTTGGCCGACGCCCGCTTGAGCGCGTCGACCATGATCAGCTGCTCCATCACCCACTTGTTGATGTCGTTGGCGTGGCTCTGCAGGACGAACGCGTCGCTGCCACGGACGGACTCCTCGAAACGGACGAAGATCTCACCGTTCGCGAAGTCGTAGGCGGAGGTCGGAGTCACGTCGATGTCGAGGTAGTCGGCCACCTCGTCCGCCAGCTCCGGGTACGCACGCCCGGAGAAGAGCATCAGCTTCTTCTCGCTGCTGGTCTTGATCGAGCTCACTGACCCTGCCCCTCGCTCGTCGCCGGTGGTGCGCCTGCATCTGCCGCCTGTGCCGCCTGTGCCGCCTGTGCTGCCTGTGCCGCTGCTGATCCAGCCCGCTTGCGGGCCACCCAGCCGTCGATGTTCCGCTGCCTGGCCCGGCCGACGCCGAGCGCTCCGGGCGGTACGTCGGTGGCGATCACCGAGCCGGCCGCCGTGTAGGCCCCGTCGCCGATCGTCACGGGGGCTACCAGCACGGTGTCGGAACCGACCCGGACCTGGTCGCCGACCACGATCCGGTGCTTGGCGACCCCGTCGTAGTTCGCGAAGATCGTGCCCGCGCCGATGTTGCTGCCCGCGCCGATCTCCGCGTCCCCGACGTACGACAGGTGCGGCACCTTCGTACCGGCACCGATGACCGCGTCCTTGGTCTCGACGTACGCGCCGATCCGCCCGCCGCTGCCCAGCCGGGTCCCCGGCCGCAGGTACGCGAACGGCCCCGCGCTCGCGCCGGCGGCGAGCACGGCCCCCGTGGCATGGCTGCGGATCACGGTCGCGCCAGCGCCCAGCTCGCAGTCGACCAGCGTGCAGTCAGGCCCGACCGACGCGCCGCTGGCGATCGTGGTGCGCCCCGCCAGGTGCACGCCGGGCAGCAGCGTGACGTCGGTGGACAGCTTGACGTCGACGTCGATCCAGGTCGTCTCGGGGTCCACGACGGTCACGCCGGCCAGCATCCAGCGGCGAAGGGTGCGGTCGCGCAGCACCCGGCCGAGGGCTGCGAGCTGCACCCGGTCGTTGACACCCTCGGCCTCGAGGGCGTCCGCCAGGAGCACCGCCCCGACCGCGCGGCCGTCCGCGCGGGCCAGCGCGACGACGTCGGTGAGGTACGCCTCGCCGGCCGCGTTGTCCGTACCCACCTGCTCCAGGGCCTTGGTCAGGAACTCGCCGTCGAAGGCGTAGATGCCGGTGTTGATCTCGCGGATCGTCACCTGCTCCGTGGTGGCGTCGCGGCGCTCGACGATGGCGACCACACCACCCTTGGTGTCGCGGACGATCCGCCCGTACGCACCGGGGTCAGCCGGCTCGCTGGTCAGGACCGTCACGGCGTTGCCCGCCTGCTCGTGCTCGGCCACGACCCGGGCCAGCGTCCCGACGGTCAGCAGCGGGACATCGCCGTACGTGACGACGACGGTCCCGACCAGCGGCGCCAGATCGGCTGAGGCGGCCAGCGCAGCGAGGCCGCAGCGGGTGGCCTGCGCGGTGCCCGGGACCTCGTCCTGGTCGGCGATGAGCGCGTCCGGTGCCTGCTCGGCGAGGTGCGCCACAACGGCGTCACGCCCGTGGCGTACGACGACGACGAGGTGCTCAGGGGCCAGGCCACGGGCAGCGGCGACGGCATGCCCGATCAGGGTGCGGCCGCCGATCGCGTGCAGGACCTTGGGTGTCGCCGACTGCATCCGGGTGCCCTCGCCCGCAGCCAGGACGACGACGGCAGTCACAGCGGCCGGGCGTCTGCTGCTCACGCGGCTCCTCGACGACTACGGCGGGTGGCGCTCTGCGTACTGACCTGCGTACTGACCTGTTGGCCTGACCTGCTGGCTGACCTGCTGGATCAGGATACCCGGGGATGAACCGGGGATGAACGGAGGTTCCGCCGCCTGGACTCGATCCAGGACCGCAAGCCTTCAAAGGGCTGCAGGCTGCCAATTACCCCACGGCGGAGCGGCGCCGGACAGTCCCGGCCCGGCCCCAGTCTGGCACGCGGCCCGCTCCGGGCCCGGAGTCGGGCAGGATGACCATCGTGACCGACAACCGCGAGGTACCCCGCATCACCGCTGCGCCGGTTCCCGCGGGATCGTCCGGGAGCGCCTCAGGAGGACAGCGCGGTCCGCGCGGGCGGATGAGCGGCAAGGAGCGCCGAGCGCAGCTGGTCGACGTCGGCCGCCAGCTCTTCGCCGAGAAGGGGCTCGAGGGCACGTCGGTCGAGGAGATCGCGGCGAAGGCGGGGGTCTCCAAGCCCGTCGTGTACGAGCACTTCGGCGGCAAGGAGGGGCTGTACGCCGTCGTGGTCGACCGTGAGATGCAGGGGCTGCTGGACGGGGTCACCAGCGCGCTCACCGGCGGGCACCCGCGCGAGCTGCTGGAGCAGGCGGCATTCGCGCTGCTCGACTACATCGAGAACCACGCCGACGGGTTCCGCATCCTCGCGCGCGACTCCGGGGTCGGTACCTCGACCGGCACGTTCACCAGCCTGATCAGCGACATCGCGAGCCAGGTCGAGCACATTCTCGGCTCGGAGTTCAAGGCCCGCGGATTCGACCCGAAGCTCGCGCCGATGTACTCCCAGATGCTGGTGGGGATGGTCGCGCTGACCGGTCAGTGGTGGCTGGACGCGCGCCGACCGAAGAAGGCCGACGTCGTGGCCCACCTGGTCAACCTCTCCTGGAACGGGCTGTCCGGACTAGAGCCGCGACCGCAACTCATGGGCCGCCGCAACCGTTGATGAACCCTCCCGGACACCAAGGGGTTGTAGGTTCGGCGCCATGAGCGACCAGCCACCGCAGGATCCCTACGCTGTCCCGCCCGTTCCGCCCGTCCCGGCACCGCCGCCCCCGGGGTACGGACCACCCCCGCCGGCCCCGCCCGGGTACGGCCCCCCACCTCCCGCACCGGGGTACGGCCAGCCGCAGCCGCCACCCGGCTACGCCCCCCAACCCCCACCCGGCTACGCGCCGCCGGGGTACGGCACCGCGCCCGTCTACGCACAGGGCTACGGCGGTGGACAGCCGCCGGCGAGCAACGGCGTGGCCATCGGCGCCTTGATCGTCTCGATCATCGGCCTGCTCGTTTGCTGGATCCCGTACGCCGGGATACCGCTCCCGATCATCGCGCTGATCCTGGGCTTCATCGGCTTGAAGAAGTCAGGCGTCATCAACGTCGGCCGCGGGATGGCGGTGTCCGGGATCGTCATCGGCGGGGTCTCGCTGCTCGTCGCACTGTTCATCACGGTCGTGGTGACGATCTTCATCGGCCGGCACGCGCACATCCTCGACTGCGGCAACAGAAACCTCACGCCTGCCCAGCAGCAGCAGTGCATCCGGGACAATCTCAACCTCCCGAGCATCGCGCCGAGCTAGCCGGTCAGGACAGCTACCCGAGCGGGCCGATGGTCAGCACCAGCGACCGGGCCATGATCGCGTCGACGTACTGCCTGGTCTCGGGGAACGGCGGCACGCCGCGATAGCTGCGGACCGTGCTGGCCCCCGCGTTGTACGCAGCCAGCATCAGCCGGACCGGGTCGCCGGGGACTGTGGCGACCTCCGCGAGCAGCCGGCAGTCGAAGTGCGCGGCCGAGGCGATGGCGTCCCGCGGGTTGAACACGTCCTTGACCCCGTCACCGTTGCCGTCCACCGCGTACGCCTTCCAGGTCCGCGGCAGGAACTGCGCGAGGCCCTCGGCGCCCCTGCTGCTCAGGGCGTGGGGGTCCCAGCCGCTTTCCTGCTCGAGCTGGGCGGCGAGCACCCGCGGAGCCAACCCTGGACAGTTGGCCGCGGCAGCGAGCACGTCGGAGCGGAACTGGGCAGGCACGGTCGGCGGTCGGCTTGCGCGCCAGCCGAGCACAGCGGCGGCGGCCACGACGATCACGAGGCTCGCGGCGGGGATACCAACCGCCACCGCCTTGCGCACGCCCCACGGTAACCCGCGCACGGGCCCTCCCCCGCGAGCGCTCTCTCGATGTCAAGACAACCGGTGCAGGCTGGCTATGCTCCGGGGATGCCTGCGCAGCCGACCCAGCGCGACGAGGTCGACCGCCTGGTCGAGGCCTGGCAGCGCGAACGCCCGGACCTCGACGCCTCCCCATTGGCCGTGCTCTCCCGGGTCACAAGGCTCGCCCGGCACCTGGATCGGGCCCGGCGGGACGCCTTTACCGAGCACGACCTCGAGACGTGGGAGTTCGACGTGCTCGCGGCACTGCGCCGAGCCGGGGCACCGTACGAGCTCTCGCCCGGCCAGCTGCTGACCCAGACCTTAGTCGCGAGCGGCACGATGACCAACCGGATCGACCGGCTCGCGGGCCGAGGGCTCGTGCTGCGCCGTCCCGACCCCGAGGACCGGCGCGGGGTGCTGGTCACCCTCACCGACGAGGGACGGACCCGGGTGGACGAGGCGCTGTCGGACCTGCTGAGCCACGAAGAGGCGATCCTGGCCGGCCTGTCCGCGACCGACCGGGACCGGCTCGCCGACCTGCTGCGCACCGTCACCGCTCCGTTCGACCTGCCGTAACTGCAGGCTCGAACGGGTCAGGCTGCGCTGAAGCGGCCGGACTGCATCAAGGCCACCACCGAAGTGACGTCGCCCTGCTCGGCCAGCTCGACGTCCTGCGCGAATCCCTTGGCCACGAGCTCGATCCCCGACGCGCAGTCGGCGAGCGGTCGCGGCTTCGCAGCAGCGGCGGCGGCCGCCTCGGCATCCGGGGAGCCCGCCGTCCCGCGGCGCAGCAGCCCTTCGATGATGACGCCCGACCCGAGCCAGTCCTCGTACGCCGGACGCAGCGACCCGTCGCCCCACCGCTCGCCGGAGGCGACGATGCCCACCCGCTCGTACCTCGAGACGAGGGTGACAGCCGCGGTCGCGTTGCGCAGGCAGGCCGCGACGACAGGGACCCCGCTGCTGGCAGCGGCGTGCGCGATCGCGGAGCCGTTGGGCGAGGGCAGCACGAGCCTGGTGCCCGGCTCGAGGTCGAGCAGGCTCGCCGGCGACAGTGTGCGGTTTTGCCGGGTCGAGTGGCCGCGCGTGAGTGTTGTGTTGATCTCGCGGGCGAACTGCTCGGCCCCGTCAGTGCCCCACGGGAACGGCCACACCTGCGCGCCGCGATCCACCGCGATGGTGAGCGAGGTGGAGAACGAGAGCACGTCGACGATCACCAAGATGTCGTTCGCAGCGGCGAGCGAACGGGCGCCGGCCGCACCCCACGCGACGTCCACCGATGCGGTCATGCGCCCGACCCTAGGTCGTCCTCGGCGAGCGCCAGCCACCGCTCCTCGAGGTCGCCGACCTGGGTCGTGACGGCGCGCAGCTCGGAGTCCAGCGCAGCGACCCGTACGTGGTCGGTGGCGTGCTCGGCCAGCTGGGCGTGCAGCCGCTCGGAGTCCTTGCCCAGCCTGGCGATGGCGCGCTCGATCTTGACCAGCTCTTTGCGGGTGGCCCTGCTGTCCCCGGTTGCTGTGCCCGCGGAGGTGGGAGCCGCTGGGCCCGACCCGATCGCCGCGAGCGAGGGCTCGGCCTCACGCAGCCGCAGGTACTCCTCGACCCCGCCGGGCAGGTCGCGGAGGCGGCCGTCGCCGAGCAGGCCGACCACCTGGTCACAGACCCGCTCCAGGAAGTAGCGGTCGTGCGAGACGACGACGAGCGTCCCGGGCCAGCCGTCGAGCAGGTCCTCCAGCGCGTTGAGCGTCTCGACGTCGAGGTCGTTCGTCGGCTCGTCAAGGAGCAGGACGTTCGGGCCGGCCATCAGCAGGCGCAGGAGCTGCAGCCGCCGGCGCTCGCCACCGGAGAGCTCGCCGACCCGGGTCCACATCCGCTCGCCGGTGAAGCCGAACCGCTCGGCCAGCTGCAGCGCCGTGATCTCCCGGCCGCGGCCGATGTCGACCACCGACTTCACGTCCTCGACGGCCTCGAGCGCTCGCAGGTGCGGCGGCAGCTCGGCGACCTCCTGCGACAGGTACGCCGCCTGGACGGTCCGGCCGACGACGACCCGGCCCGCGTCGGGGGTGAGCTCCCCGCGCAGCAGCCTCAGCAGCGTGGTCTTGCCGGCGCCGTTGACACCGACCACGCCGACCCGGTCGCCGGGACCGAGCCGCCAGGTGAGGTCGCGCAGGATCGGCCGCTCCCCCAGCGCGAGGTCGACGTCCTCCACGTCGTACACCGTGCGTCCAAGACGTGCGCCGGCGAACCGCATCAGCTCCACCGAGTCGCGCACCGGCGGCTCGTCGGCGATGAGGGCGTTGGCCGCGTCGATCCGGAACTGCGGCTTGGACGTGCGGGCCGGCGGGCCGCGCCGCAGCCACGCGAGCTCCTTGCGGAGCAAGTTCTGTCGGCGGTCCTCGCCGGCCGCCTCGACCCGCGAACGCTCGGCCTTCGCCAGCACGTACGCCGCGTAGCCGCCGTCATAGGCGTGGACCGAGCCGTCCGCCACCTCCCAGGTGGTCTCGCAGACGGCGTCGAGGAACCACCGGTCGTGGGTGACAGCGACCAGCGCGCCGCGGCGGGCGGCCAGGTGCCGGGCGAGCCAGGCGACGCCCTCGACGTCCAGGTGGTTGGTCGGCTCGTCCAGGAGCAGGAGGTCGGGGTCGTCCACCAGCAGCCGGGCCAACGCCACCCGGCGCCGCTCGCCGCCGGACAGCGGACCGATCAGCCCGTCGAGGTCGAGGCCGGCGAGCAGCGCGTCGGTCAGGCCTCGGGTCCGCGGGTCGGACCGCCAGGCGTGCTC
>JANYIP010000078.1 GCA_025361995.1 Streptomycetales bacterium
CGCAGCACTGGCCGCTGGTTGCCGTCGGCGGACGGACGGGGCATCGAGGTGAGTGACCCGGCCACCGGGCAGGTCCTGACGTCGGTGGCGGACGCTGCCGTCTTCGACGGGCTCGAGGCGGTCCGGGCAGCGTACGAGGCCGGGCCGGCGTGGGCGGCCACCGCGCCGCGTGCGCGCGGTGAGGTCCTGCGCCTGGCGTACGAGCTCATGACCGAGCGCGCCGAGGACTTCGCGCGGCTCATCTGTCTCGAGAACGGCAAGGCCTTGCGCGACGCCCGGGCCGAGGTCACCTACGCCGCGGAGTTCTTCCGCTGGTTCGCCGAGGAAGCCGTCCGCGGCGGTGGTGACGTCACGACAGCGCCGTCCGGCAACAACCGCATCCTGGTGCTCCGGCAGCCGATCGGCGTCTGTGTCCTGGTCACTCCGTGGAACTTCCCGGCGGCCATGGCGACACGAAAGATCGGGCCGGCCCTCGCCGCCGGCTGCACCGTCATCCTCAAACCGGCCTCGCTGACACCGCTGACGGCTCTGGCCGTCGCCGCCCTGCTTGCCGAGGCGGGGGTCCCGGACGGGGTCGTCAACGTGCTGCCCTCGAGCCGGTCCGGCGCCGTGGTGTCGGCGATGCTGCACGACCCGCGGGTCCGCAAGCTCTCGTTCACCGGCTCCACCGAGGTCGGCCAGCAGCTGTTGCGGGAGGCCGCGGACGGTGTGCTGAGCTCGTCGATGGAGCTGGGCGGCAACGCGCCTTTCCTGGTGTTCGACGACGCTGACCTGGACGCGGCCGTGTCGGGGGCGATGGTCGCCAAGATGCGCGGCGGCGGGGAGGCCTGCACCGCCGCGAACCGCTTCTACGTGCAGCGCGGCATCAGCGCGTCGTTCACCCGGCGGTTCGCCGAAGCCATGGCGGCGGTACGGATGGGGCCGGGTCTCGACGACGGGGTCGAGCTCGGCCCGCTGGTCGACTCACCTAGCCGGGACAAGGTCTGCGAGCTCGTGGCCGACGCGGTGGATCGCGGCGCGAGCGTCGTGACCGGAGGGGTGGCCCCGGCCGGGCCTGGTTGGTTCTACCCGCCGACAGTGCTCGAGTCGGTGGCGCCCGGGTCGGCGATCCTTGCGGAGGAGATCTTCGGTCCGGTGGCTCCGGTCGTCGTCTTCGACGACGAGGCCGAGGTGGTGGCGCTGGCCAACGACACCCCGTACGGGCTGGTTGCGTACGTCTACACGGCAGATCTCGCGCGCGGACTGCGGGTGAGCGAGGCCTTGGAGTCCGGGATGGTCGGCCTCAACCGTGCGCTGGTGTCCGACCCGGCCGCGCCGTTCGGCGGCGTCAAGCACAGCGGCCTGGGCCGCGAAGGCGGCCACGACGGCTTGCTGGAGTACCTGGAGAGCAAGTACATCGCGGTCCAGTGGTGAGGCTGACCGCTCCCGACCGGCCGCCGGCGCCGGCGCGGGTGACAATGGTCGGGTGACCGACCTTCCCCGCAAGGCTGTGACCAGGACGGCCAAGCTCGCGGCCCTGCCGCTGGGCTTCGCCGGGCGCACCGCGCTGGGCTTCGGCAAGCGGGTCGGCGGGCGGCCGGCCGAGGCGGTCGCAGCAGAGATCCAGCAACGCACGGCCGAGCAGGTGTTCCGCGTCCTGGGCGAGCTCAAGGGCGGGGCGATGAAGATCGGCCAAGCCATGTCGATCTTCGAGGCCGCGCTGCCCGAGGAGCTGGCCGAGCCGTACCGGGCCACTCTCACCAAGCTGCAGGACGCAGCTCCGCCGATGCCGTCCAAGACAGTGCACCAGGTGATGGCGGCGAGCCTGGGCCAGCGCTGGCGACGCAAGTTCATCTCGTTCGACTCGACCCCGGCCGCGTCGGCGTCGATCGGCCAGGTGCACCGCGCGGTGTGGTCGGACGGGCGCGAGGTGGCGGTCAAGGTGCAGTACCCGGGCGCCGGACCAGCGCTGACCGCGGACCTGGACCAGATCTCCCGGCTCGGGCGGCTGTTCGGCGCGATCGTGCCCGGGATGGACATGAAGCCGCTGCTCGCGGAGCTGCGGGAGCGGGTCGTCGAGGAGCTCGACTACCGGCTGGAGGCCGAGTCGCAGCGCGGCTTCGCCGCGGCGTACGCCGACGACGTGGACTTCGTCGTCCCCGAAGTCGTCGCCCAGGCAGAGACCGTGCTGGTGACCGAGTGGATCGACGGCGAGTCGTTGTCGCGCATCATCACCGACGGGACGCTTGAGCAGCGCGACGACCTCGGCACCAAGTACCTGCGGTTCCTCTTCTCCGGACCGGCGAGGGCCGGGATGCTGCACGCGGACCCGCACCCGGGCAACTACCGGGTGATGGCAGACGGCCGCCTCGGAGTGCTGGACTTCGGAGCGGTCGCGCGGGTTCCCGACGGGCTGCCCTCGTCGATCGGGCGGCTGCTGCGGACGGCGCTGGACGGGGATGCCGACACCGTCATGGCCGGCCTGCGCGAAGAAGGGTTCGTCCGGCCGGGGAGCAAGCTCGAGCCGCAGGTGCTCATCGACTACCTGAGCCCGTTCATCGAACCCGCCGAGACCGAGAGCTTCCGTTTCGACCGCGCGTGGATGCGCGGGCAGTTCGTCCGCATCAACGACCCGCGGCAGGAGAACTGGTCGGTCGGGCTCAAACTGAACCTCCCGCCGGAGTACCTGCTGGTCCACCGGGTCTGGCTCGGCGGGCTCGGTGTGCTGTGCCAGCTGGGTGCCGAGGTGCCGATGCGCTCCGAGCTCGAGCGCTGGCTGCCCGGCTACGCGCGCTAGGCGTACCGGTCCTGTGCGTGAGTGGCTCGTGACGCGTCGGTCGTCCCGGCGCGGCCGCGTCCTACCTCGCGCGACCGCGCCTGCCGTCGGGTGACCCGGGCCGCTTCGTCAGCGGGCCGGTGGATGTCACAGGACGGCGAGTGCGAGCTGGGCACGGTGTGCCGCTCGCTGTGCCCGGGATGCCCGGCGGTGCCATCGTTGATGGACCACGAGGGCACGGACGCGACGTGCGCGCCGGGCCTGTTCCAGACGCTGGGCTTGATGCGCCCGCGCCATTTCCTGATGCATGAGCAACATGGCAGAACTCCTGATCCGGTTCATGGATGAGATGAGGTCGCGGGCGTCCGCGACGTCGTTGGTGAGGGACATCAGGCAGCGACCTCGTCCTTGCGCGGACGGCCACGGGGACGCTTGCGCGCCACCACGACGCCCTGGACGAAGAGCTCGCCTCCCCAGACACCCCACGGCTCCCGACGCTCGATGGCGCCGGCGATGCACACGAGACGTACTGGGCAGGACACGCACAACGACTTGGCCCGCTCGACGTCGTCCGGGCTCTCCGCGAAGAAGAGCTCAGGGTTGGTCGCGCGGCACGGGATCGCTGCGCCGCTCTGCTCGAACTCGGCGATCAGGTCGAGCAACATCGGATGTCACCTCCTGGGGTGGTGGAGTACTGACGGGAACAGCACGTGCCTGGCCGGCACGTGCCGGGAAATGCAGAGAGCCGCGGATCCCGGGTTTCGGGTCCGCGGCTCGGAGGTGCAGCCGGTCAGGTGGTGCTAGACGGGGGGGCTCCAAGCGCGTGTCCCCAAAACAGGGATCAGACCGGCGCCGTCATTCACGGCGCTCGTGTAGCGGATGGCCTGCGTGTGCGAGAGGGTGCGCGGGGACGTGAACGGGAAGGCACCCGTACCGCTCCAGGCACGCACGACAGCGACCACACCGGTGGTCGCCTCATCCATCTGCTTCGTCATCACGGGGGTCACCTCCTGTCGGCCTCGAGTGCGGAAAACGCGTCCAGCAACGCGTTTTTCTTGTTTCGGCGAGATTAGCAGCGCACTACACCTGTGGCGCAAATCATTTTCCCGGCGCGTCGCCCGTCGTGATCGAATCGTGTTCCACCGACAGCTCGAACTCCACCGACGGCTCCGCCGACCGGACCAGGGCGAGGACGTCAACCCCGTAGCGGTCGAGCTTCACCGTACCGACGCCGTTGATCATCGACAGCGCGCCCAAAGTGGCCGGCGCGTGCTCGGCGATGGCCTCGAGCGTCGCGTCGGTGAAGACGACGTACGCCGGGACGGAGTCGGCCTTGGACCGCTCCAGGCGCCAGGCCCGCAGCCGCTCGTAGGTGGCCTCGTCGTAGACGGGCGGGCAGTCGGGGCATCGACCGCGGGTACGGTCGGCAGGCGCCGTCAGCGGGCGTCCGCAGCCGGCGCAGACCGTCGGGAGCGGCCCGCGGCCGCGGCGGACTCGAACGCCACCGCCACCGCCGGCTCCGGCCCCGGCCCCGCGTGCACCGGGTCGACGATCGGCCGCGTCGGCGGTGTCGGCCGGGCGCAGGCCGTCGAGGAACCGCGACGGTCGGCGGGAGCCACGCCCGCCGGGCGAGCGGGCCGCGGCCCAGGACAGGTGCAGGTGCTCGCGGGCCCGGGTGACGCCGACGTACAGCAGCCGGCGCTCCTCCTCGACCGCGGCCGGGGTGTCGGCGTAGGTGATAGGGAGCGTGCCCTCGACCAGACCGACGAGGAAGACGGCGTCCCACTCCAGCCCCTTGGCGGAGTGCAGCGACGACAAGGTGACGCCGGCCACCGTCGGGGCGTGCTGGGCGGCGATCCGCTCGTCGAGCTCGGCGACGAGGTCGGCGAGCGTGGCCTCGGGGCGCTGTGCCACCAGCTGCTCGGTGAGGGCGACCAGGGCCGACAGCGACTCCCACTGCTCGCGGACGACCCCCGAGCCGGTCGGCGGCTTTGCCGTCCAGCCGGCTGAGGCGAGCACCGCACGGACCGTCTCGGCCAGGTCGTCGGCAGGTGTCGGTTGGCGGGCAGAGGCGGCAGAGGCGGAGCTGCTGCAGATACGCCAACAGCTGGTGCGC
>JANYIP010000114.1 GCA_025361995.1 Streptomycetales bacterium
TGGGGATGGGGGTGGGGGTGGGGTGGGGATGGGGGTGGGTGCTCGGAGGATCGGGTACGCCGGTAGGGCGGGCTGACCAAGCCTTAGGATCCCGGGCGTGAGCCAGTCCGCGTCACCGCGCCCCGGACGCCCCCCGCTGTCAGTCGCGGAGCGCGGGACGATGCTGGACGCCGTCATCGCTGCGGTGGCCAGCGGCGGGTACGACGCGATCACGCTGCGCAGCATCGCCGCCGAGACCGGGATGAGCCCAGCCCGGCTCTCGTACCACTTCGGTACCAAAAAGCGGCTCTTCCTGGCGGCACTCGAGCACGTCGAGGTACGAGCCAACCGCGAGGCCGACGACTCGATGCGCGCAGCCCGCTCGCACTGGCAACGGGTGGCCGGGATGGTCGCGGCCGTCACTCCCGACGGGGTCGGCGACCCGGAGTGGCAGATCTGGCTGGCCGCCTTCTACCAGGCTCCGTACGACCCGGACATCGCCGCCGTCCTCGCGACGAGCACGCGCCGCTACCGCGACCGGCTCGAAGCGGTGATCCGTGCGGGGGCGGACTCCGGCGAGTTCGTCGTGCGGGCCCCGCGCGAGACCGCGACGATCGCGGCCGCCGCACTGGACGGACTCGCCATCGAGTGCGTCGCAGGCGTGCCCGGCGCGACCCCGGCACGGGTACGCCGGCTCGTCCTGCGCCTGCTGCGACGCGAGCTGGGCCTGCCGCCGGCCCGCTAGCCGGCCCGCAGAACCCACGGCGGGTATCCCTGGTTTCCTGGCGGTCACTCAGTTTATAGTGGTGGCTGGACCTGGGGACCGCGAGGTCCGGATCCCCGACGATCACCGGGGATCCGGGACGGGTTCGGGGCGGGACGGCCGACGAGCTGGGCGCACGCAGCCCACGCTCCGTCGGCCTTTCCTTTGGGCCAGGGCTGGACCACAACAGCTCCCGCAGAGCATGATCAGCAGGCGTACAAACGGAGGTGGTCTCAAGTGGTTCCAGCGGGCGACACACCAGACGAGCCGCACGCCGCCCTGGCCCTGGACGAGGTTCGCCGGCGCCGGGCAGAGTTGCGCGACGCTCTCGGCCGGCTGGAGGGCGCGCTCGCGGCTCCGACCCCCGGCCGCATCGACGGCTGGCGCCACTTGGTCCGGACCAGGCTCGACCAGCTCAGCGCCGACTTCGACGAGCACATCGCCGTGACCGAGGGTCCGGACGGGGTCTACGACGACGTCGTCGCCAGCGCTCCCCGGTTGGCGCGCTCAGTCGACCAGCTCCGCCACGACCATGAGGTCATCCTCAAGCAGCTCGACCACTGCACAGGTCTCGTCAAGGCGGTCTCGGACGACGACCACGTCCAAGACATCCGAGACAGTGCGACCGACCTCATGTTCCGGCTGGTACGGCACCGCCAGCGCGGCTCCGACTTGATGTGGGACGCGTACGCGAGCGACATCGGCGGCGAGACCTGACCGCAGCGGCGCCCGCTCCAGCAGCTAGCCGGCGGCACTCTCCGTGAGCCGAAGGGCCAGCTTGGGGCATGCCGCGACGGCCTTCTGAGCATGGCCGAGGAGGTCGGCCTGCATCGGCTCGGAGCCCACCAGCGGGAACCCCCACTCGTCGACAGCGATGCGCTCCGGCAGGAGCTCGGCGCACAGCCCGCGTCCGTCGCAGGCGATCCAGTCCACCGACATCGTGTACGTCATGACGCACCGCCGGCTCGCCACGGATGTACGGGCAGGACCGGCCGATCATCGGTCGCCGTACATACACCCGCCTGGTGCGTCGCGACCTCGGCCGCGAACACCGACAGGGCGCTGCGGACGAGCCGTACAGTCCCGTCGGGGTGGTGGCAGGCCCCGCGTCCCTCGACCAGTGCTGCGAGTTCGAGCACGCGCTCGGGCAAGCCGCGTGAGCGTTCGCGCCCAGCGAGCTGGGTCAGCGTACGAGCCATGGCCGGCAGCCCGTTGAGGCAGGGGCCGCACTGGCGGGCCGACTGCTCTGCCAGATAGGTCACTGCTCGCGCGGTCTCGCTGAGCCCGCAGGCCTGCGCAGAGAGCGCGACGACGACACCGGCTCCCGGGCTGGCCCCGACCGGGCCCAGACCCTCGACCGACAGCGACAGGTCCATGGCTTGCCCCGCCGGGAGCCAGGTCCCGTGGTAACCCCCGACGAGGACGGCCGACAGCGGACCTGGCGACCCTCCGGCGCGCGCAAGGACGTCCCCGAGCCGGGTACCGATCGGGACTTCGACGACGCCCGGGGCGGCCACCGCGCCACCGAGGGTGCACAGCATCGAGCCCGGCTCCCGCTCGGTCCCGACACTGCGGAACCATGACGCGCCGTGCCGGCCGATCAGCGCGAGGTGCGCCAGCGTCTCGACGTTCTGCACGAGCGTCGGCGCACGACCGACGCCCTTGACGTACACCGACGGCGGCACCGCGAGCGGGAGGGCACGGCCACCGTTCAGCGCCGAGACCACCGCGCTCTCCTGCCCGGACACGAAGCGCGCCGGGGCAGCCACGACGGTGGCCGTCACGGCATCGACGCCGGCGGTCCGTCGGGCCGCCACCAGCGACTCGAGCAGCGCCACCAGCGGACCTTCGTGCACATAGACGTACGCCCGGGTGGCACCGGTAGCCCGACAGGCCAGCTGCAAGCCGTCCAACACGAGGTGCGGGGCGTACGACAGCAGGACCCGGTCCTTGCTGCTCGCTGGCTCCCCCTCGGCTCCGTTCGCGACGACCACAGGCTCGCTGCCGGCGGCCACCGCGGTGAGCTTGCGGGCCATCGGGAACCCGGCCCCACCCCGGCCGGTGAGCCCGGCCGCAGCGACCGCGGCGATGACATCCGCGCTGCTGACAGCCAGGTCGAGCGGGCCGTGAATCTGCTGGTGGGTCACGAGCTCGCGCTGCTTTCCCGCCCCGATCCCGTCGGGCAGGATCCGGCCCTCCACCTGCAGATCCGGGGCACTGATGCTGGTCATGCCATCACCTCAACCTTCGGTGTACGGGCGGCAGGCGCCGTCCCGGGGACGGGCGAGGTGCGGCCCAGCACGCGCCAGCCGATCGCGGCCGCCGATGCGAGGACGCAGCTCGCAGCGAGCACGAGCTGGTAGCCGCTCCTGACGTCCGGGCCGAGCGCGAAGGTGTGAACCAGCGCGACCGGCCAGGACGCGTACACCGTGAGGTGCACGATGCGCCACAGCCGCTGCCCGATGCGCTGGCGGAGCAGGCTGGTCACCACCGCGGCGAGCATGAGGTCCAGCGATAGGGCGCCGAGCCCCAGCCACAAAGGCTGGTACCCGCTGACGAAGGGCACGATCGCGTCGAACCAGTGGATCGTCACGTAGGGGTCGATCACCGCCGTCGTGATGTGCACCGCGAGGAAGGTCACCGACAGCAGCGAAACATTCCGGTGCAGGCCAGCCACGGCGAACCTCGGGAGCCCTGGGAGCCGCCGGCCACCTCGGGTGAGGACACCGAGCACGATCACCACGGTCAGCAGGACCAGTGACAGGACACCGGTGCCGCGGCTGAGGTACCACAGGGCGCTACCGCTGATCATCGTCAGCCTCCGCGGGCCAGCCGTTGAGGTGGGTGACCTCGCCGGTGTGGGCGACCAGGCGGGCCGGCAGCCCCGACCGGCGCAGGTCCGTCACTGCTGACCCGCTGCGGACGATCGCCGCCGTGGTGGCCACGTTTGCCGCCAGCGCGGTGGGCGCGGTCACCGTCACCGTGCGCCAGATCGAGACGGCCGGCATACCGGTCGCTGGATCGACCAGGTGGTGCATCACCTGCCCGCCACGGTGCCAGCGCCGGGCCGCCGTGCTCGACGTCGCGAGCCCGCCGGACCTGATGCTGACCGTCGCCATGGGCCCGTCGGACCTACTGCTGACGTCCGGCCGGTCCTGCACCCGGACCGCCCACCCCTGCTCGGGCGGCGGACCGGCGACCGCGATGTCCCCGCCTAGGCTCACGAGAACCCCGCCACCGAGCTCGCCGTGGATGCGCTCGGCGACGCAGTCGGCCCACCAGGCCTTGGCGGTCGCCCCCAGGTCGAGCTGTACGCCGGCCGGCAGCCGCACCGTCTGGGTTGCCTCATCGAGCTGGACCTGCTCCCAGGTCGAACCCCGCCAGACGGACAGCGCCACCGGCTCCCCGTCGGTGGGCAGCCGGCCGAAGTCGCGGTCGTAGCCGAGCCGGACCAGCGAGGACCCCAGCGTCGGGTCCACCGTGCCCCCGGTACTGCGCGCCGCCTCGAGGCCCACCCCGATGGCGTCGCTGAGCACCTGGCTGATGACCACCGCACGCCCTGCCGACTGGTTCAGCGCGACGAGCTCGGAGTCCAGCCTGAACCGGCTGCAGGCCCGGTCGAGCCGGTCCAGGTCGGCGACGAGGATCTCGCGCGCCGGCTCGAGGACGGCCGGCTCCGTGACGACCAGACGTATCCGTACCCCCAGAGCCTCGAGATCGGTGCCGACGGTCGACGAGCCGACCGGGCGGTCGACCACTGCGGTGCTCATGACCCACTCGTGGTGGCGACCGGCGTGGTAGACGTCTTGGTCGGCGTCGTGGTCGGCGCCTTCGTAGCCGTGGCGGTAGGAGTTGTGGTCGTCTTGCTGGTCGAGGTCGTCCCGGACGTTGTCCCCGATGTTGTCCCCGATGTTGTCCCGGAGGTCGTCGAGTCGTCGGCCGAGGTCGTCGCCGCGGATGACGTGGTCGCCGACGTGTCGTCCGTGCTGCTCGTCGTGCTCGCGGAGCTGCTGGTGGTCGTGCTGGTGGCCGAATGCTCGGCGGCGTACGCGAGGCCGGCGCTGCCGGCCGCCCCGGCTACCGCGAGGGCCACCGTGGCCGCCCCCAGCCGGCGACGTCCGCGAGTCCGGGCGGCGATCCTGGCGCTGATGCTGTTCATGGCTATGTCTCCTTCTCTCAGGTGCTGGACTGGGTCGTCGACGCGGCGGTGGCCGTCGTCGTTGCGCTGGCGGTCAGGTCGTAGACCGTGGTGCCGCCGATGGTCTGGGCCGTGTAGTGCGCCTCGACCCAGGCGGTGATCGCACTCGAAGAACCGCTCGCGGACTGCCCGCCCGGACCACCGAAGCCACCGCCACCGGCGATGAAGTAGTGGATCTTCCCGGCGGACACGAACTGCTGGAACTGCACGAGCGACGGGGCCGGGTCGGTGCCGTTGAAGCCACCGATCGACATCACCGGCTCGCCGCTTGCGAGCTGGTAGCCGGCGGCAGTGTTCCCGCCGACCGCAGCCGCAGCCCAGGTGTACGAGGAGGCGTTCGACTGCAACGCCGTCACGAGCGCAGCGCTGGCCGTACTTCCGTTGAGCAGGCCCCCAGCACCGCCAGCACCGCCGGTGCCGCCACCCACTTGGCCGGGCATGCCCTGGGGGCCACCCGGTCCGAAGGCACCGGCCGGCGGGCCACCCTGCAGCCCGTTGGGCCGGCCATTGCCTGCGCCGCCGAATCCGCCAGGACCACCGAAACCACCCCGTGCGCCGAACCCGGCGGACCCGCTCACTGTCGGACCCGCTGACGGGATCGAACCCGAGTGCGGTGTGGTCGCGGTGTCGACGGCGTACGCGGTTGGTGCAGCGAGGCTCACGACGATCCCGGCCGCGGCCGTCGCCAGTGCCACCCGGCGGGTCAGCTTGTGCCCGGCGAGGATCAGCCCGGCGACAACGAGCCCGACGATCAGCACGCAGTAGCGCAGCCACGGGAGCCAGCTGGCGCTGCGGTCGAGGAGCTCGTACGCCAGGACCGCGGTGGACACCAAGCCGATGGCTAGGGCGACCCGCGCGACCATCTCGCTGCGTCGGTGCCACAGGGTCGCCGCACCGATACCCACGAGCGCAGCGATCGCCGGGGCGAGAGCGACGGTGTAGTACGGATGGATGATTCCCTCGGCGAAGCTGAACGTGAGGCCGGTGACGATCAACCAGCCACCCCAAAGCAGCACGCTCGCCCGCAACCGGTCCGTCCGCGGAGCGCGGCGGGTGAGCCACAGGAGTGCGACGAAGGACACCAGCGCGGCGGGGATCAACCAGGCGATCTGGCCACCCATGTCCGAGCCGAAGAGCCGGCTCCAGCCCGTGGCGCCCCACATCCCGGCCGCGTTGTTCGTGTTCCCGCCGGCGGTGACGCTGCCGGTCTCGTTGCCGGTGAGCCGACCGAACCCGTTGTAGCCGAAGATGAGCGACAGCACGCTGTTGTCCTGCGAACCACCGATGTACGGACGGTTCGCCGCCGGCACGAGCTCGACGACCGCCACCCACCAGCCGGACGAGACGATCAGCGCAACGCCGGCGAGCAGGAGCTGGCCGATGCGTCGCCGCAGCGGGTTCGGGGCCGCCACCAGGTAGACCAGGGCGAACACCGGTACGACCAGGAACGCCTGCATCATCTTGGTGATGAACCCGAAACCGACCAGGGTCCCGGCGAGCAGCAACCACCGCGTGCCAGCCTTCTCGAGCGCCCGGGTCATGGCGTACGCCGCCCCGACGAGCAGCAGGACCAGGAGCGCGTCCGGGTTGTTGAACCGGAACATGAGTACGGCGACCGGTGTGAGCGCGAGCGCGGCACCTGCCAGAAGTCCGGCTGCCGGGGAGAACCAGCGGCGGACCGTGGCGTACAAGACCGCGACGGCGGCCACCCCCTCGAGCGCCTGCGGGACCAGGATGCTCCACGCGCTGACGCCGAAGACGCGGGCCGACAGCTCCATCACCCACAGCGAGGCCGGCGGCTTGTCCACGGTGATGAAGTTCGACGAGTCCGACGAGCCGAAGAAGAAGGCTTCCCAGCTCTTCGTCCCGGCCTGGACAGCGGCGGAGTAGAAGGTGTTGGCCCAGCCGGACGCGCCCAGGTCCCACAGGTAGAGCGCCGCGGTGACGACCAGGAGGAGCAGCAGGCTCGGACGCACCCAGGAGGGATCAGCAGGTCGCCCGCGGACGAGGCGGGACACCCGCGAGGGTGAGACCGGCGGCAAGTCCGACGACAGGAGCTCGGCCCCCGCGTCGGGTCCGAAGCCGGCAACCGGCTCGGAGACGGGCAGGGTGGTGGTCATGGAGTCTTCCTTCGTTCGCGTGGAGCCGAGGGTCGACGGCTCTGAAGTGGTCACGCGGAGAAGGATCGAATCCGAACCTGAGCGCTTCCTGGGACCACGCTGGGTGCCAGGTAGGAAGTACGAACGGTCTGCGAGGGGAGGCCTCAGCCTTTGTTGGCGCCCAGCGTCAGACCGGACACAAACTGCTTCTGAAGCAAGAAGAAGATCACCAGAGTCGGAACGGCGACGATCACCGAGCCTGCGGCGACCAGGTTGAGGTCGGTGAAGAACTCACCCCGGAGGTTGTTCAGAGAACTTGTCACCGGGAACTTGTTGCCCGACTGCAGCAGCACCGTCGCCCAGAAGAACTCGTTGTAGATCCAGGTGATTTCCAGGGTGGCCAGCGCTGCGAGCGGGGGCCGGCACAACGGCAGCGTGAGCTGCCAGAACTGGCGCCAGACGCTCGCACCGTCGACCTCGGCCGCTTCGTACAGCTCGCGGGGCAGCGTCTTCATGTAGTTGGACAGGACGAACGTGCAAAACCCGGTCTGGAAGGCAGTGTTGACCAGGATCAGTCCCCAGAAGCTGTCGAGCATCGTGCCCGAGTCGCTCATCCACAGCGGCAGCGGGATGGACCGGAACATCCGGAAGAGCGGGATCAGCAACGACTGCTGAGGAAGCAGGTTGGCCGCGGTGAACAGACCCAGCAGGACGATGTTGAACTTGAAACTGAACCGGGAGATGACGAATGCCACGCACGACGACAAGAAGAGGGTGAGCGCCACGGCGGGCGCGGTGATGTACACAGAGTTGAGGAAGTGCCGGGTGAAGTCGGCCTGGCTCCACGCCGTGCTGTAGTTCTGCAGGGTCCAGCCGCCGAACGACACGTACCCGTGGATCGAGGTGTACCCGTAGTCGCGGAAGGAGTTCAGGACCGCCCAGGCGATGGGGAACACCCAGGCCAGCGCGATGATGGTCAGGAAGGTGTGCAGGATCAAGCGCTTGGGGGTGAACCTCGGCTTGCGTGCGCGGGTCACCTCGGTACGCGGGATCGACTTCCCCTCCGCACCGACAGCACTGGTCACGACAGCCATTACTTCTCCTCGCGTAGGACCGTGGCCAGGTAGATCGTGATGAACACGAGCGCGATGACAAGCATGATCGTCGCCAGCGCTGAGCCGAAGCCGATCCGGCTGGCCTCCCCGACGATGTTCTGGGTCACCAAGGCCGAGATGAGCTCGAGCCCGTTGCGGCCCTTGTTCACCACCCACACCAGGTCGAAGGCCCGCAGAGACTCGATCACCGTGATGACGAAGACGATCACGTTGATCGGGCGCATCACCGGGAAGATGATCCGGAAGAAGGTGCTGGTCTCGCCGGAGCCGTCGACGGCCGCAGCCTCGCGCAGCGTCGGGTCGACACCCTTGAGGCCCGCCAGATACAGCAGCATCACGTAGCCGACCTGCCGCCAGCTCGACGCGACGAGGACGGCCCAGATGTTGACGTTCGAGTCGCCGTACCAGTCGATGTGCGTGCCGAGCACGGCGTTGAGCAGACCCTGGTCGTAGGAGTAGAAGAGCTGCCAGATGAAGCCGACCAGCGCGAGGGAGAGCACAACCGGCATGTACAACGCGGTCTGGTAGATCCGGCTCCCCTTGATCTCCTTGTCGAGCAGCACCGCGAGGAACATCCCGAGCGGGGTTGCCAGCACGAACAGGCAGACCAGCCACAGCAGGTTGTGCTCGATCGCCGGAGTGAAGGGGGGGTAGTTGGTGAAGACGTTGACGTAGTTGGTCGTCCCGACCCACTTGATCGTGCCCAGGCCACCGATCCCGTTCCAGCTCGTGAATGAGAGCAGGACCGTCGAGACGGCTGGGAACCAGACCAGGGCCAGCACCAGGAACGTGGGGATGGCGACCATGAGGAGGACGACGATGCGGTCGGCGCCGTGAAGCCCGCGCCGACCGCGCCCCCGGCGGCGGAGCTTGAGCTCCTCCGCCGGGGCGTGAATCATCGTCTGAGCGGCTACCAAGGGGTAGTCCTGGGACATTCAGACCTCCCTAGTGTCGCCGCTTCCCTGGCCTGCAGATCAGCTGGTGAAGATAGACTTCTTCTGGCTCTCGATGCTGTCAAGGATCGAGCTGACCTTGGTCGGATCCTTGATGAATGCCTGCAGCTGGGGAATCATCACGGTCGACGCGAAGTCCGGCCGGGTGTCCCGGTCGAGGAACTGGGCGATGTTCTTCGCCGACCCCACCAGCTCGGCCGCCTTCTTCTGCAAGGCCGTGTAGCTGCTCGTGTCCAGTCCCGAGTTCGGGAACAGGTTGCCTGGGTCGTTGGCCAGGTTGATCTTCTCGGCCTGAACGGATCCGAGGTAGGTGAGCAGCGCCTTGGCGCCCGCCTCGTTCTTCGGCTTGTTCCGCATCATCATGCCGTCGATGGGTGCGTCCAGCGCGTCCGAGCCGATGGACGGATCGATCGCCGGGAACGTGAAGAAGTCGATGTCGCTCTGCTCGGCCGCAGTGAACTGCTGGGCCACGAACAGACCGAGCAGGTACATGCCCGCCTTCTTCTGCTGCAGGGTCTGAGCAGCTTCCTGCCAGGTGCGCCCGAGCGACTCGGTCTGGTGGTATGGCAGGAGCGAGGTCCAGGTGTCGAAAACCTTCTTGACTTCCGGGCCGTTCCAGACCTTCTTGCCCGCCATCAGGTCGATGTGGAACTGGTAGCCGTTGATCCGCATGTTGAGGATGTCGAACGTACCCATCGCCGGCCAGCCGTCCTTGTCGGCGAAGGCGATCGGGATGAGCCCGTCCTTCTGCATCTGCTTGGACAGCGCGATCAGCTGGTCCATCGTGGTCGGGACGGTGTAGCCGTGCGCCGCCCAGACCGACTTGCGGTAGAAGAGCGCCCACGGGTAGTAGTCGACCGGGACGAGGTACTGCTTTCCGTCGTCGCCGGTGGCCGAGGACTTGAAGCCGTCGGTGAAGCCGGTCAGCTTGGTCCACACGTCGCTGATGTCACCGGTCAGGCCCTGGGCTGCGAAGAAGCGCATCCGGTAGCCGGCGAACCAGGTGAACACGTCGTCCGGGTTGCCCTGAAGGTAGTTGTTGATGTTCTCCTGGAACGTGTTGTGGTCCACCGTGTTCAGCTTGACCGTGTTGCCGGTCGTGGTCTGGAAGTCCGCGATCTCCGCGGCCAGCGCCTTCTTCGGTGTCGCGTCGGACTGGTACGAGCCGAAGCTGACTGTCCCCTTCGACGCAGCGGTGGAGCCAGCCCCACCACCGGTAGCGGCCGGAGTCCCGCTCGAGCTGCACGCTGCGAGCAGCGCTGGCACGCTCAACGCGGCCGCTCCGCCCACCGCTCCCTTGAACAGCGTCCTTCGACCCAGCTGCGTAGCCGCGAAGGACGGTGGAACCAGACTGGCCAAGTACTCGGCCTCGGACTTCGGACGGGTCATGGTGCCTCCTCATGGCACGGAACTGGCAGACGACGAGCAGTGGAAGTGGTTGAACACAATCCAACATGACCTCCCACAATGGACCACACCATTCTGTGCTCTTTGCCTCATGTCAAGGGGATGTTTCAGGATCGTGACCTAACCGAGTCCCGAGCCGGTCGCACGCCCGTCTCCCTGAGCCTGTCGGAGGGATGGTGAGACACCGTAGGTCCTGAGGATCGCCCGTACGCGCACCCTGGCCCCGTCCGGCGCCGCCCTAGACCTCACACGACCCAACAGGATCTAGCAAAGTTGTTCGACATTGTTGACTCCGATGTATCCGTGGGCGGAGACTGCCCCGGTGAGCAACGAGGTGGCGCCGGTGACTGGGCTGCTCGGCGACGCACCGGGCGAGCAGTCCTTCCCCTGCGCTCACAAGTCGTCCGCACTGCTCGCAGACGGCCGGGAGATCATCTACTTCGACGACACCGAGCCGTACCTGTCGGGTGCGGTCGCGCGGCACGTACGGGACACCCGGGAGCTACCGCCGGCCGAGGGCGGGTCGAGCCTGCGATGGGACGTGCTCACCGGCGAGTGGGTCGCCATCGCGTCGCACCGCAATGAGCGAACGCTCTTCCCCCCGCGGGACCAGTGCCCGTTGTGCCCCACCGGACGTGGCACGGTCCCCTCGGAGATCCCGGCCAGCGACTACGACGTCGTCGTCTTCGAGAACCGTTTCCCGTCGTTCACATCGCGCTTCGAAGGCGAACCACGCCTCATCGATGGGGAGCCGCTGTGGCCCGAGCGGCCCGGCATCGGCCGCTGCGAGGTTGTCTGCTTCACCTCCGACCACTCCGCCTCGTTCTCGTCGCTGACACCTCGACGGGTGCGTACCGTCATCGAGGCCTGGGCGGACCGGACGGCCGAGCTCTCCGAGCTGGACGGCGTCGAGCAGGTGTTCTGCTTCGAGAACCGCGGTGAGGAGATCGGGGTCACCCTCCATCACCCCCACGGCCAGATCTACGCCTACCCGTTCGTGACGCCGCGAACCGAGCGGCTGCTCGCGCAGGCCGCCGCGCACCGGGCCGCCACCGGGGGCAACCTGCTCACCGACGTGCTTGCCGCGGAGCGCCGCGCCGGCACTCGGGTCGTCCTGTCGGGCGAGCACTGGACCGCCTACGTCCCCGCTGCCGCCCGCTGGCCGGTCGAGGTCCACCTCGCACCGCATCGGGACGTGCCGGATCTCACCGCGCTCGACGACGCCGAGCGGGCCGAGCTGGCCGACGTCTACCTCGAGCTGCTGCGCCGGTTCGACCGCTACTTCGACGGCGTCACCGCGCTGCCGTACATCGCCGGTTGGCACCAAGCCCCCGTCCGTGACCGGCGTGAGCTGGGCCGCCTGCACCTCCAGCTCTTTTCTGTGCTCCGTGCCCCCGGCAAGCTGAAGTACCTGGCCGGCTCCGAGACGGGCATGGGCGCATGGATCAACGATGCCGACCCGGAGCAGATCGCCGAGCGCTTGCGCGAGGTGTCCAGCTAGCACAGCGCCGAGCGCTTGCGCGAGGTGTCCAGCTAGCCCTTGGGCGGGAGCGACCGGGCGTACGCCACACCGAGCTGGACCCACTTCGTCAGCTGACGCTTGGTACCCAAGTCCGCGTCGGCGACCCGGAGCCAGCCGGTCATCGGCCGACCCCGCATGATCGCGACCTCAGCACTGCTCGTGTCGACGATCCGGGCCGACTCGGCGGGATCCACTCGCACCAAAGCTCCGCCCTGCCCGCTGGCAGAGATCGCCAGGTGGCCGCCGACAAGGAAAGCCAGACCACCGAACATCTTCTTCTCTGTCAGCCCCGGCTCGGCCTCGAGCAGCTCGCGAATCCGGTCAGCAAGACCCTCGTCGTACGCCATGGCGGTCATCGTAGGGTGATGCACCGACAGGTCCTCGACGGGCGTCCTCGACCCCTGGCACCTCTACTCGGTCGTTGGCTAGGCTCCGCGCAGGCGCGACACCATGCCGTGTCAGCGAGTAGGAAGGCGTTGCTATGTGGGCCCAGCTCATCAAGATGCGCGTGAAGCCGGGGCGGGAGAACGATCTCTCCGACATGTTCGACCAGCTCAACGCGATCGAGCAGCCCGGCTCGGGCCTCGTTCGCGCAACGGGCATGCAGGACCAGAGCGACCCTGCTCAGGCGTACATCTTGGTGGTCTTCGAGAGCGAAGAGCTCGCCCGCGCCCGCGAGCGCGACCCGCGACGCCAGGACGGGCTGAAGATCCTGCAAGCGACCATGGCTGACCTCTTCGACGGTGCACCGGAGTTCGTCGACCTGACAGTCGTCCAGGAGACGACGCCCTAGTGTCGTGTGAGCGAAGTAGTCTTACCTTCTGAGATCATTGGTCATGGCGTTGACTGTGAGGGTGGAAGAGGCGGTACGCCGCTGAGGGCGTCGGTGGTCTGGACGACCGCCCCAAGGCGGGCCGGCCGCGGACAGTGGATGACGTGGCGATCGTGCTGCGGACGCTGGAGCCCCCGCCGCATCGGCTGGGGGTCACGCACTGGTCCTCGCCGCTGGCAGCGGAGCTGGGTGTGTCCAACGTCAAGGTCGCCGACGTGTGGCGCGAGTACGGGCTGCAGCCCTGGCGGGTCCAGACGTTCAAGTTCTCCACCGATCCCGAGCTCGAGGCCAAGGTCCGCGACGTCGTCGGGCTCTATCTCAACCCGCCCGAGCGGGCGGTCGTGCTGTGCGTGGACGAGAAGTCCCAGGTCCAGGCACCGCCACGACGAGTTCCTGCGGTTCCTCAAACAAGTCGCCAAGGCCTACCCCCGGGTCAAGCTGCACCTGGTCGCCGACAACTACGCCACCCACAAACACCCCGACGTCGTCGCCTGGCTCGCGAAGAACCCGCGGATCACCATGCACTACACCCCGACCTCAGGGTCCTGGCTGAACATGGTCGAAATCTTCTTCGGGATCATCACCCGCCAAGCCATCCGCCGCGGCACCTTCACCTCAGTCAAAGACCCCATCAACGCCATCGAGACCTTCATCGACGGCTGGAACGACCGCTGCGAACCCTTCGTCTGGACCAAGACAGCGGACCAGATCATCCCCCGCGCCACCGGCGGTCAAAGAACTTCAATCACACGACACTAGGCGCACAGCACCGTTCCGCAACCTTTAGAAGTCATATTTGATATCGAAAGCCACTTAGGCTGTCATTGTTGGCATCTTGGGAGGTGAATTGATTGCGTTGAGCACCACGCCCCCACAGTGACGCGGGCCCTTGTACGGGTGGGTCAAGATCTCGCGAGCTGGCGGAAGCTTCGCCGGCTGACAGTGGCAGAGATCGCTGACCGCGCCGACCTCAGCGAAAGCACAGTCCTGCGCCTGGAGGACTGCCGCGGGGCAAGCCTCGAGAACCTCTTGCGCCCGCGCTCACAGCACTGGCGTCAGCAGCCGAGTAAGCGTCCCCGTCCGGGAGTCATCACCGTGTCAGTCGGCTGATGCGGCTTGGCCGATCTCTTCGCTCCACGAGACCCACGAGTGCTGCGGCCCCAGCTGTGACGCCAGCGGGGCAGGGCGGCCGAGCAGGTAGCCCTGGCCGTACTTGATGCCGATCTCGCGGCACACAGCGAGCTCTTCATCGCGCTCGATGCCCTCGGCCACGACGGTCCAGCCCATGCTGACCGCCAGCTGGTTGAACGCGACTGCAAGACCATGCCTGGCCGGGTCCTGGTCGATGAAGGAGATCAGGCTGCGGTCGATCTTGATCACGTCAGGTTGCAGGTCAGCGACGTGCCGCAGACTCGCGAACCCACTCCCGACGTCGTCGACAGCTATCCGCGCACCGCTGCGCCGGAGCTTGCCGATCCCGGTACGTATCGCCTGGTAGTCCTCGATGAAGTCGTGCTCGGTCAGCTCGACGATCAGGTCGCAGCCGCGCGGGCGCCCGGCCAGGCACAGGTGGATGCCGGGCGAGGCGACGACGACAGGGCTGACGTTGACGGCAAGGAAACCGTCCAGGTGCGGAGGGGCGGTCGCCAGCACGGTCGACAGGGCAAAGAGCTCCAGCTCGACGCCAAGCCCGGCCCGGTGCGCCTCGTCGAACCACACGTTCGGGGGCCGCCCGTCGGGGAACCTGGTCAGAGCCTCGTGCCCGGCGAGCTCGTCGGTCGCGAGGTCGATCACCGGCTGGAACACCACAGCCACATCGGCGCAGTCGATCAAGGTACGGACGCGTTCATGGGCAGCGACGTCCTCCGCGAGGTGCGGCGACAGGACGTTGGCGACGAACGACGTCACCTTCGAACGGTCGCTCGCCACGTCGTCGCCCGCCCCGACCGGAAGCCACTGGGAGCTCGACATGAGGGCTGAAGTGACGGGCCCGAGCTCGACGACACCGCCGACCACCACGCTGACGAAATCAGCAACTGTCGTGAGCAGGCTCACGTCCCCCTCGGTGAGCAGGCCGGGCAGGCTACCAGTGACCCAGAGGAGGCCGATCGGGTTGCCTGCGCGCCACAGCGGGACGCACACCATGGAACGGATCCCCAAGCGGCGGCACACGTCCTGGTCGACCCTTGGGTCGTTCGCGGTGTCACCGCTCCACAGCACGGAACCGGACACGACGGCCGACCCCGACATGGTCCCGCCGACACGGAGCCTGCCGCCGATGTGAGGCACCATCGCACCGCCCGCGCACACCGTGGTCAGGTAGCCGTCCTCACCGATGAGCGCGACCGCAACCCCGTCGGCACGGGGGACTAGTACCAGTGCCTCATCGCACACCTGACGCAATCGCACTAGCGGGTCGGCACTGTGTCTGACGGCGTTCTGCAGGCCCCGAAGGTCCTTCACCGTCACCACGACCTTTTTCCTCAAACGAGTCAACACCGTTGCTTCGGCACGTTGCCGACTCGACCTAAAGGGGACGGCCGATCCCGTCGTACGCACGCTCGACCGGGCCGACGTACACCTGCCGTGGGCGACCGATCTTGGTCTCCGGATCGGTCATCAGCTCGCGCCAGTGGGCGATCCACCCCGGCAGCCGACCCAGGGCGAAGAGCACCGTGAACATCTTCGTGGGGAAGCCCATCGCCTTGTAGATGAGGCCCGTGTAGAAGTCTACGTTGGGGTACAGCCGGCGCTCGAGGAAGTAGTCGTCGGCCAGCGCGACCTGCTCTAGGGCAATGGCGAGGTCGAGAAGCTGGTCCGAGACGCCCGCCCGTGCAAGCACGTCGTAGGCCGCCTTCTTCACGATGGCAGCACGTGGGTCGTAGTTCTTGTAGACCCGGTGGCCGAAGCCCATCAGCTTGACTCCGGGCTCCTTCGCCTTGACCCGGGCTACGAACGAGTTGATGTCACCGCCGTCGGCGGCGATCCCCTCGAGCATCTCGAGGACCGCCTGATTGGCCCCGCCGTGCAGCGGGCCGAAGAGTGCGTTGACACCGGCCGAGACCGAGGCGAACAGGTTGGCATGGCTCGACCCGACCATGCGTACGGTCGAGGTCGAGCAGTTCTGCTCGTGGTCAGCGTGCAGGACGAACAGCATGTCCAGGGTCCGGGCGATGACGGGGTCGACCTCGTACGGCTCGGCCGGGACGCCGAAGGTCAGACGCAGGAAGTTCTCGACGTACCCGAGGGAGTTGTCGGGGTAGAGGAACGGCTGCCCGATCGACTTCTTGTACGCGTACGCAGCGATCGTCGGCACCTTGGCCATGAGCCGCACGGTGGAGATCTCGACCTGGTCGGGGTCGAACGGGTCGAGGCTGTCCTGGTAGAAGGCAGACAACGCACTTACCGCACTGGACAGCACCGCCATCGGGTGCGCGTCACGCGGGAACCCGTCGAAGAACCACCGCAGGTCCTCGTGCAGCAGTGTGTGCCGCTTGACGCTGTCGTTGAACGCGTCGAGCTGCGCGCCGGACGGCAGCTCGCCGTAGATCAGCAGATACGACGTCTCCAGGAAGGTGGCCTTCTCGGCCAGCTGGTCGATCGGGTACCCGCGATAGCGCAGGATCCCTGCGTCGCCGTCGATAAAGGTGATCGCCGAGCTGCACGCCGCGGTGTTGGCGAAGCCGGAGTCGAGCGTCACCTGGCCCGTCTTGGTGAGCAGCGCCCCGATGCCCAGGCCCGACGGTCCTTCGCTGGCCGGGGTCACCGGCAGGGGAAGGTCACCGCCGGGGAACTGCAAGGAGTACTCGGACATGGTCGACTCCTGTCGCCGCGGCTCTCGGACCCCCCGAGTCTGTCAAACCCCCACCCCCCTTTCCCGTCGATCATGAAAAAGTGGTTGGCGACGGCAGCTGGCGTCAGCTCGGTAGCCGGATGCCCGCCATCCCGCCGTCGACGGCCAGGATCGTGCCGGTCGTCGAGCTCGCCTGTGGGCTGGCCAGGTACGCGATCGCGTGCGCGACCTCCTGCGGGGAGACGAGACGCTGCATCGGCTGACGCTGGCGCAGCTGGCGCAGGGCCGTCTCGGCGTCGTCGGCTGAGCTGATCAGGCGCTCCACCCACGGCGTGTCAGCTGTCCCCGGCGTGACCGCGTTGACACGGATGCCTTCACGGACGTGGTCGGCAGCCATCGCCAGCGTGAGCGCCTGCAACGCGCCCTTGCTCGCCGCGTACAGGGCGCGGTCGGGTACGCCCAGCACCGAGACGATCGAGCAGAGGTTCACCACGCTCGCATGGCTCGACAGTCTCAGGTACGGAAGCGCCGCAGCTGTGATGCGCACCGCTCCCAGGACGTTGACCTCGAAGACGCGGCGCCACTCGTCCTCGTCGTTGGCCGCGACGTCGCCGATCGCACCGATGCCCGCGTTGTTCACCACGATGTCGATCCCACCGAGAACGCGCGCCGCCTCGTCGACGGCGGCCCGAACGCTCGCGGAGTCGGCGACGTCGCACACCAGGGCCACGGCGGCGCCGACAGGACGGAGGTCGGTCAGGTCGAGCGAAGCCACCGCGGCACCGCGGGCCGCCAGGGTAGCGACGGTCGCCGCCCCGATGCCGCTCGCGCCGCCAGTCACGAGCGCCGTCAGTCCGTCCAGGTCACCCATGCTCAGTCCTCCCTCGGTCTGACGTGGATCTTCGGGGCCGCCGACGCAACGCCGCCCAGTGTCCCGCGCAGTGCTTCCGCGGTACTGGCCAACGAGATTGTCGCCGCGACCAGCGGTTCCGGGTCGACCTGCCCGGTCGCGTACGCGTCGATCGTCCGCGCCAGCGCGGGTGAGCCGGACAGGATGCCCACCCCCGTCACGTCCTTGAAGGCCAGCGTCCGGCTGTCGACCAGGCTGGGCGCCCCGGACAGCCCGATGAAGACCACGCGGCCACCGGGTTCGACGATGTCGACCGCACGTTGCGGCAGGTCGTCTGCCGTGGTGCAGTCGACCACCGCCTCGTACGGGTGGTCGGGGAGCTCGTCGGCCAGCCAGGCATGCTCCAGGCCCAGGCTCCTGGCGAAGTCCAGCGACGCGGCGTGCCGACCAAGCAGATGTACCTCCGCCCCCATCGACCGAAGGAACAGGGCCGTCAGAAGACCGATGGTGCCGGGCCCGCAGACGAGCACGCTGCCTGATGTCGGTACGCCCGTTGCCAGTGCAGCTCGCAGGGCGTTCGCACCTGGCTCGACCAGTGCGCCCGCTGCGGCTGACACGTTGTCCGGCAACAGGTGCAGTGCACTGACCGGGACAGGCAGGCGTTCGGCGAGCGCCCCCGGACGACCGCCACGGATCCCGATCTCCTGTCTCGTGCGGCACACGTGCTGTCGACCCGACAGGCACAGCCGGCAGCTGCCGCACCCGAGCATCGTGTCGGCGGTGACGCGGCGCCCGAGCCACTGCGGATCGACTCCCGGGCCGGTCTGTGACACGGCCCCGCACCACTCGTGGCCGAGCCGCATCGGGTACGTCGCGTGACCTTCGTGCAGGTACGCCATCTCGCCGGTGAAGAACTCGACATCGGTACCGCAGACGCCGACGCGCTCGACGTCGACGACCACTTCGCCAGCCCCCGGGACCGGTTCGGCGACGTCCTGGACTTCGGCCTGACCGGGTGCCGTGACGACGAACGCCCTCACGTCGCCGCGACGACGTCTTGGCGCTGGCTCCCCAAGCCGGTGATCCCGAGCTCGATCACGTCGCCGGGCCGCAGGTACGTCGGCGGGGTCGCCCCCATGCCGACGCCGGGCGGCGTACCTGTGTTGATGAGGTCGCCGGGCTCGAGCA
>JANYIP010000184.1 GCA_025361995.1 Streptomycetales bacterium
TCGCGCTCGGACATCTTGGTGGTGTCGTCGCCGCCGACGAACAGGCGTCCCGACGTCGGCCGCAGCAGGCCGGCCAGCAGGGTGAGCAGCGTCGACTTGCCCGAGCCGGACGGTCCAAGGAGTGCGACGCTCTCGCCCGCGCGCACGGTGAGGTCGACGTCGTGCAGGGCGACGACCTCGGCGCCGTCGACCTCGTACACATGCGTGAGCCGCTCGCACTGGACGCCGAGTCCGGACTCCAGGCGGGGGCCGGCTCGTCGTGAGGTCGCTGGACGCGCGGTCACGGCGCCGCTTCCCGGAGCCTGGTGGGTACGGCGGCTCGCATCAGCGCGCGGCCGGCGAGGAACGCGGTCACCACGAGCAGCGCGAAGACGGTCGCCCCGAACAGCGCGATGGCGAGGACGTGCGCGGAGAAGTCGAGCGGGATGGGGGTGGTGTCGGAGAACTCCGGGATCTCCGGGAGGGCGATCCGGGCCGCCACGATGCCGGTGGGCAGGCCCAGGACGAACCCGGTACCGAGCAGGATCAGCTGCTCGAGGATGCACGATCGCAGGAGCACTCGGCGGCTCACCCCGACCGCTCGCAGCGCAGCCAGCTCGAAAGACCGGCGGCGGCCGGTGACCGCGACCGCCAGTGCAGTCGCCCCCGCCGCGAGGACGGCTCCGGCGATCGCACAGGCCACGAGCAGCAGCAGCGCGAGCGCGGTGCCTTGCCGGCCGAGCTGCGCCGACCGTTCCTTCTCGGTGCTGACGATCCCGATCGTCAGACCGGCCGCTCGAAGCCGCTGGATCGCGTCCGGCGGCGCCGTCGCGCCGAGCCACACCTGCCAGTGCGCCTCGTTGTCGAAGTCGGGGAGCTGCGAGCGGATGAAGCCGAGGTCGACGATGACGCCGTTGTCCAGCGCCGACGGCAGCAGCGGGATCGTCGCGACCTCCTGGTACGGCATGGCCGTCGCGGTGATGTCCACCATGACCGACGGCCCCATGGTGGGGTCGCGGACGATCGAGGCCGGGGTGGCGACGAGCGGGACCGGAAGGGGGGAGTTCTTGTGCCCCAGCGCCGACGAGGCGCCGCCGGTGCTGCTGTAGACGTCCTGCAGGCCGGCGGCAGTCACCGTCGGCTTGTCCGAGCTGGCCGGCGACCCCTGCCCGCGCCACTCGCCGGGAGTGCTCAGCCGGGCGTCGACGTCGGCGTACGTCGCGCCGGTGAGCTGCTGCATCGACGCGACGACCAGCGTGCCGCGCATGGTGGCGAAGAAGTCGATCGGCCGGTCGATGACGATCCGCTCGACGGTGCAGCCGCCGGCGCACGGCACGGTCGCGGTGTAGTCGTGCGTGCCGGGCTGCAGCGTCCCCATCTTCGCGGCGGTGACCCTGTGCCCCGGTGCCTGCACCTCGAGCTGCAGGTCCGGCGCCGGCCCCGGGCCCTTGGACACCAGGGTGACCCGCAGCCGCATCGAGGTGGTGGTGACGACGATCGGCTTGGGGACGGGCGGGCCGATCGCGGCGGCGACGGCGCTCGCGTCGAGCTCGGCCAGGTGGCCGCGGCTCGCCTTCGACGAGGCGGGCCACAGGCTCACCGCGGCCAGCCGGGGTGAGTCGACGGCCAGGATGTTGCCGGCCACCGGACCGCCGTTGGGCAGCCAGAGCGCGGCGGCCATCGCCCAGGTGCCGTCCGGGTCGACCTTCCGGGCGATGCTCATCGGGTCGTGGCTGATGGAGAACTGGGTGAGGACCACCTGGGCGGCGCCGACCTCGATCGAGGCGCGGTTGGTGCGGTTGCCGGACGCCACCGCCTCGCCGTCGATCGCGAAGGTGGCCAGCCCGATGGCCACCGCGAGCAGGGCCGCCAGCCGCAGGCCGGCCGGGCGTCGCACGACCTGGCGTACGGCGAGGAAGAGGCCGACGTGCCGGGACGCCCGGGTGGGGACGAAGGCGGCCCGCCCGAAGAACGGCAGCAGGCGTACGCCGAGCAGGCCGACGGCGAGCACCAGCAGGCCGGGCCCGAGCAGGCTCGCCGGGCGCGGCTCGGCGGACCCGCCGCCGTGCGAGCGCAGAGCCACCAGGCCGGCGATCGCCGCCGCGACGACGACCAGGTCGAGCAGCAGGGTCGCCGCGCCGGCCGAGGCGTCCTGCGGGACGCGCCGCCACTGCTCCAGGACGGGCCGGGTGAGCGTACGTCGGGCTGCCAGCGCCGCCGCGACGGCACCGCCGGCGAAGCCGATGAGCGAGCCCGCCACCGCGCCGAGGGGGAGGACCACCGGGGTGCCCGGCACCAGGACGACCTTGGCCATCACGCTGATCGACGTCCACGCGCCGATCAGCCCGAGCGGGATCGCGATCACGAGAAGCAGCACCGGCTCGCCGAGGCCGAAGCGCACCGTGCCGAACGCGCCGAGCCCGCGGAGCTTCGCCAGCGCGATCTCGGTGCCACGTGACTCTGCCGCGTCGGCCATCACCTGGAAGAGCACCAGCCACGCGAGCAGCGCGAGCTGCACGGTCACCAGGATCGTCGAGACGTCGAGCTCGTCGCGTTCGGTGTCGGCGGTCTGCAGGGTCGCGAGGACCGAGGTGTCCAGCGCGAATCCGCTGCCGGCGCCGTACTTGTTGAGCAACTGGTCGACCACCGAGACGAAGGGTGCCTCGTCGGCCAGCCGCACGCTGGTCGGGTCGAGCGGGTAGTCGGCGAGCACGTTGACGATGCTCGGCCGGGTCAGCGTCGGGAAGAGGGTCCGGTCGACGAAGACCGTGTCGACGGTGTCCGGCCCGTCGCCGGGACCGTCGAAGAGGTGCGCGTTGAAGTACGCCCGGCCGAACCAGAACGGGTCGGTCGGGTTGCGGACCTTGTAGACGCCGACGACCTTGACCTTGGTCGACACCTGGACGGCGGCACCGTCCTGTCCCAGCTGGTTGACCTGGAGGCTGTTCAGGTCGAGGACGCTGCCGAGCTTGGCGCCGTAGCCGCCGGTCAGCGTCCGGGCGCTGACCATCGCCTCGCCCGGGGCTCTCGGGCAGCGACCGCTGACGAAGTCGACCTGACCGCAGGCGCCGTCCCGCCAGGCGACCTTGGCCAGGACCCGGCCGCTGGTGCCCTCGACCTCGACGGACCCGGCGGCGGTGTCGATCTCGTTGATCCGCTTCGGGTACTCCTTGACGCTGCCCAGTGCCGGCAGCGTGGCGTCGAAGTCGCCGACGGCCTGCTTCAACGACACGTCCCGCTGCTGGGCGAACTGCAGGCCGGTCACCTGCGACGGCGCGAGCGTGAGGGCGTCGCGCAGGGTGGACTCGCCGGCTGCTCTGGCGTACACCGGACCGAGGGCGGCTGCCGCAGTCGTGACGGTGGCTACGGCGAGCAGTGTGGCCGAAGCACCGCGACGCCACCACAGGGCGCGTGCCGTCAGTCCCAGACCCGCCATCCTGGGCACGGTACCGCAGCCGGCTCCCAGCAGGCTCCCAGCCGAACCCGGCACGACCGTCCCGATCCGCGCAGCTGCGTGATCGTTGGCGCCACCTGGTTACTGACGGGTAACATGGATCCAGGCGACCCGACAAGTCCGCGCCGGGTTGTCGCTGACACACTGCTCCCGGTGGGCGCGCCCGGCGTTCACGCTTCCCGACTCGCATCCCGAAAGGTCGCGCCACGGCTATGAACATCGTCGTCTGCGTGAAGCAGGTCCCGGACTCCTGGGCCGAGAAGAAGCTGCAGGGCTCGGACAGCACCCTTGACCGCGCGTCGGTCGACGCCGTGATGAACGAGCTCGACGAGTACGCGGTCGAGGAGGCGCTGCGCCTGCAGGAGGCGAACGGCGGGCCCGAGGCGTCACCGGTCACCATCCTCACGATGGGTCCGGACAAGGCCGCCGAGACGATCCGCAAGGCCCTGTCGATGGGCGCCGATGCGGGGGTCCACGTCGTGGACGATGCTCTGCACGGGTCCGATGCGCCCGCCACGTCCTTGGTGCTGGCGAAGGCGCTCGGCACAGTGCCGTGGGACCTGGTCATCATGGGTACGGAGTCCACCGACGCCCGGATGAGCGTCGTGCCCGCGATGCTGGCCGAGCGGCTCGGGGTAGCCCAGCTGACGTTTGCGGGCAAGGTCGACGTCGAGGGTTCGACGGTACGGGTGCAGCGGGTGACCGACACCGGGTACGACACTGTCGAGGGCTCGATGCCGGCCGTGGTGAGCGTGGTGGAGAAGATCAACGAGCCCAGGTACCCGTCGTTCAAGGGGATCATGGCGGCGAAGAAGAAGCCGGTCACGACCCTCACGCTCGCCGACCTGGGCGTCTCGCCAGACGAGGTCGGCCTGGCCGGCGCGAGGTCAGCCGTCACGGAGTTCGCTGCCAGGCCCCCCAAGGCGGCCGGCACGGTGGTCAAGGACGAGGGCGACGGCGGCGTGAAGCTGGCCGAGTTCCTGGCTACCAACAAGTTCATCTGAGCGACCCCTCCATATCGGCGAACCTCATTCAGCGATTCCCTTCAGCGAACGAACACCAGCCGAACACCAGCCGAACACCAGCCGACCACCAGCCGGAGAGCAGCGGACATGGCAGAGATCCTCGTTCTGGTCGACCACGTCGACGGAGCCGTCAAGAAAGTCACCACCGAGCTCCTGACGCTTGCCGCCACCCTGGGCGAGCCGAGCGCAGTCC
>JANYIP010000176.1 GCA_025361995.1 Streptomycetales bacterium
AGTCGCTGATCTACGTCGAGGACCAGTACCTGTGGTCGACCGACGTCGCGCGCGTGTTCGCGCAGGCCTTGACCCGAGAGCCCGGGCTGCGCCTGATCGCCGTCATCCCGCGCTTCCCTGACCAGGACGGACGCACCGCTCTGCCCCCGAACCTGCTCGGCCGGGAGCCCGTCCTGCGCATGCTCCGCGCGGCGGGCGGGGATCGGTTCGCGGTGTACAGCCCGGAGAACCAGGTCGGCACGCCGGTCTACGTCCATGCCAAGGCCTGCGTCGTCGACGACACGTGGGCGTGCGTCGGCTCGGACAACGCAAACCGGCGGTCGTGGACCCACGACAGCGAGCTGAGCTGTGCCGTGCTCGACGAGTCCGGCGAGTGGCCGCGTCAGCTGCGGCTCGAGCTGGCCACCGAGCACCTCGGCCGAGAGCTGACCGCGGAGGAGGCCGGCGACCCGGTGCGTACGTTCGAGGCGTTCGGGCGGTCCGCCACTGCGCTCGAGGCCTGGCACCAGGCCGGCCGGAGCGGTCCGCGCCCTCCTGGTCAGCTGCGTCCGTACACCCAGCCGGCCCTGTCCTGGCTGACGCGCTGCTGGTCGACCCCGCTCTACCGCTTGCTCTACGACCCGGACGGGCGCGGCAGGCGGATGCGACACCACCACGCGTTCTAGTCTGCGAGCGCAGCACGTACGGACTTCGCCTGGGGGCGGGCGCCTACCGAAAGGGTGTGCCATGTCTGTTGCTAGAGGTCTGTGGGCGTCGGTCCAGGGCGACCCGGTCTTCATGCGCCGGGTCAACGGCTGGCTGACGATCTTCTGGATCGGGATGATCCCGGTCTCGCTCGTCACCCACTGGGTGTCCAGCGTCGTCTACGTGTCCGCGCTCAGCTTGTGGGCGTTGGTCTCGGGTCACTGGTCCGCGTGGCAGGCCGCTCGCGTCGAGGTCAACCAGGAAGCCGAGGCCAAGAGGCGCGAGGCGGAGGATGTGGCTGGCGAGGTCGTCGAGCGACTGGTTGCGGAAACCAGTGTGGAGCCCTCCACCTGAGGTGTTTGGCGACCGTCGTGGTGGGTACGACACCTTCAACAGTCGTTGCGTACCAACAGGAGGAGACATGTCCAGCGACGCGATTGTCGTGCTCAAGGAAGATCACAAGAAGGTCAGGCGACTGTTCCGGGAGTTCGAGCGGGCCGGCCAGGCCACTCAGCGTAAGCGCGAGCTGGTGGGCGAGATCATCGCCGAACTGACGGTGCACACGTACCTCGAGAACGAGATCATGTACCCGCTCGTCCGGCAGTTTCTCCCCGATCTCGAGGACGACGTTCTCGAGTCGTACGAGGAGCATCACGTCGTTGACGTGCTCGCGTTGGAGCTCCTGGAGCTTGACCCGAGCAACGAGCACTTCGACGCCAAGACGACGGTGCTGATCGAGAACGTGCGCCATCACGTCGAGGAGGAAGAGACGGACTGGTTTCCCAAGGTCCGGGCCGGCATGAGCCGCAAGGACTTGCTCGACATCGGCGCGCAGATCGAGCTGATGCGACCGTCCGCCCCCCGCGACCCGCGTGACCCGAAGGCCAAGGCGTCCGCGCTCAAGGCGATCACCGCCTAGCTGTCCCTCTACACACCACCATCGAGAGGAACCACCGTGAAGTACATCTGGGCAGGACTGGGTCTAGCCGCCGGCTACGTCCTGGGTACGCGGGCCGGTCGCGAGCAGTTCAACCGCATCGCGCGCTGGACGAAGGGCGCCTCAAAGGATGTCGGTCTGTCGGCTGCCGCCGTGCAGATCGCCGATTCCGCGCGCTCTGCGGGAGGGACGCTGCACGATGTGGCGACCACCAAGTCGAAGTCGGTGCTCAGCGACGTCGCCGACGCGGTCACCGACCGCATCGACGCCGCATCGGACTCGGTCGCCAGCGGCTGATCGGGAGCGCTGGCTGCACGATTCGCCACGCGGCCGCCTCACATGACCCGACATGGCGCCCTCCCCGGTCTTTGGGGCGGCCGAATCGTCGTGACGCAGTCCATGCTCGCCGTTCTTGACGCCGACGAGCGACGCGTCCTGCTGGCGCATGAAGCCTCGCAGCTGCGCCATCGCCACCACCTGTATGTCGCCCTGACCGAGCTGGCGGCAGCAGGCAATCCGCTCCTTCGAGGGGCCCCGACTCTTCTTCGCCAAACCGTGGAGCGCTGGGCCGACGAAGATGCGGCGGCGTGACCGGGGACAGGGCGCTGGTGGCTCGCGCGGTCGCCCGCGCCAGCCTGGCCCCAAGCCGCCCCCTATGCGCCGGACGGACACCCGTGTTGGCCATGGCGGGAAGCACTGCCGCCGCTCGAACGACTGCACTCCTGCGTCCGGCACCCCGCCCGTCCTCCAAGTGAGCCACGTTACCGAGCATCGCTATGAAGACGCCCACGCCGCCTTCGTTGGGCGCTGACTCCCATGCTCGCCTAGACACCAAAGCGAGCCTGACCGACCACTGAACCACCTTCCAGTGACCTTCGGCTGAGCCGCGCACCGACACGCGATCTGCGGACTGGACAGTCGTCGATGCCAGCGAGCATCGGGCGAAGTCTCGGGACTGTTGACCCATCCGGGTGAAGGTCGGTTCCGAAGCACCCCTGAGAGCTGCCTGGAGCCCCGGGCGCTGAGCTGGAGGTGCCGTGAGAGTGGAAGCCACTACATCCGCCGTCTTGGATCTCCAGCAGGCTCGCCCACGGGAGTCCACCGGTCGAGCGTGGAGACTTGCGCGCTACGGCACGGCTGCCGCCCTGGCGGTCACTTCGCTTGCTCACATTCAGGTTGCCGTCGAGCACTTGAACGAGGTGCCCTACCTGGGTGTCGCGTTCTACGCGTTCGTGATCGTCACTGCGGCCGGTGCCGGGTCCCTGCTCGTCGAAAACCGCGCGTTCGTCTGGCGGTCCATGGCGGTGGTGAACTTTGCGGCCATCGTGGTCTTCGTGGTCAGCCGCATCTTCGGGCTGCCAGGCGCGACGGACGACAAAGGGGACTGGGCAAACTCAACGGCGATCACGTGCCTGGTAGCCCAGGGCGTCGTCGTCACCGTCGCGTACGCCGTCCTGCGGCACCGGTCCCGAGTACGCGACCTCTAGCGCACCACCCGTGCGGCCATCCTGGCCGTGCGGTGATTCCCCAGCAAGAAGGAGATCGGTTCATGACTGTCCAAAACAAGCGGCGCACGCTTGCTGCGCTGGCGGTTCCGTTTGCAGCGGTCGCCCTGGTGGTTGGTGGCCTCAGCACTGCGCAGGCGACGTCCAAGCACGACGTGATGAGCATGGGGCAGAACCAGTTCGGCAAGACCGACGGCAACTTCGCGGGTTCGGGATCGAGTTTCACCTACACCAAGGGCTACTTCTGCGACACGTCAGTTGAGGCGGACTCCTCCACTGGGTGCGAGGTCGGCGCCCCGTGGAAGAAGGCCCCGTCCGCGCAGCACGACCCGCTGTACATCACGGTGCCGCTCGGTTTCACCGTGCCGGCCATGAAGATGGAGTGCCCGGACAAGCTGGTCTGCGTCGACCACCCGGCCACCATGGACCTCAGTCGTCTGGCGGCCACCCTGGCGCCGATCTTCGGCACCACACCGGCCAAGCTTGCCCCAGCACTGAAGAACTACGCCACCCCCGGTCACAACCACTATGTGGCCGATCTGAACAACACCAAGCCGGAGTGGTGGGACGTGTACGTCGTCGGCGTCACCGACCCGGCCACCTGGTACAAGATCCAGAACCACAACAGCTATGACTACATTGCTGGCCTGGTCAAGGCGGGGAACCCGAACGTCACCGCGCCGATCCCGACCAACTTGTTCCTGTACTTCGCTGCCAGCAAGTAGTTCCTGAGAAGTCGCCTTCGGGTGGTTTCAGGGGTGGGGCAACCAGTCGGTTGCCCCACCCTTGCCACTCCCTGCAGTGATCTCACCAGCGGACGGAGGAAGGATCATGAAGTTCGGGCCAGGCGGGCGTTGGACGCGCACATTGACCCTCGGCGTCCTGATCCTGACATCCGCGGCAGCCGCCAGAACCGTCCTGCAGACCGTCCGTATGAGTCCTCCTGCTGGTGCGGGCTACATCCAGCAGGCAGAGGAGTGGCTCGGGTCGAACGTACAGCCGGGTTCGCGTCTGATCACCGATGCGCACGTCCGGGCAGATCTCATCCACTCGCAGTGGCCGGCGACCAGGCTCGCCACGCCAAGCTCACCGCCCTCGTCGTGGCGAACCTATGACTTCATGGTGGTAACCCCTGCGTTGCGTGCCGCTCCGTCCCTGCTGGCCACCGCAGCAATGGGCAGCACGACCACAATCGCGTCCTTCGGCCCCGCAGGCCTGCGCACCGACATCGTGCGAGTCGACGTATTCGGGATCGACGCCGCACAGGCGCTCGACGCCGCACAGGCCAAGCAGAGCACACAGGACGGAACCGCACTTGCCACCAACCCGCGGATCCATCTCGAGGCACAGGCGGCGATCCAGCTCTCGGAGGGTGTCGTGGATACGCGGGTCATCGCGATTCTGGTGGCTCTGAGCGCCCAGCACCCACTAGGTGTGCTGCGATTCAGCGACGCAGCGAACTCCGGCACTGTCCGTGGCCCCCTTCACGCGGTGATACTCGACACGATCGACGGCGTGCCCGTCACACAGAGTGGGACGCAGACGACAGACGTCAGCACCTGGTTCGCAGCACAGAATCCGCCCTACCGCTGCGCAACCCTCGGCGTTGACGGAGATGGCAATCTTCTGGTTGCTCTGCCCTACGTAGGGCTGTCCCAGCATCTGTGAACCATGCTGGGCCAGCGGCTGGCCCCTGACGATGCGGTCGGGGGCTGGTGACCAAGGACGCCGGTCACCGCCGCTAGCCGGCGGGGTCTCGAGTTCTCTGGGCAGTCACACGAGCCTGGTCGGGCGAGCCACCGCCCGAAGTTTGGTCCATTCGGCCCATTCCCGTCGGTCGCGATGCTTGCGAGCGTGAGCCTCCGGCGTCAACGCAGGGAAGGGGGCGTCATGACTCGTCGTGGTTCGGGTCGAGCGGGCGGCACGGTGGCCAGTCGGCGGCCCGCGGCCCACGGCCTCGTCTTTGTCGTCGGGATGACGGTTTGTGCTGTTGTCTTCGGACCTGTCGGAGCTGCGCAGGCGTCAACGGTCGTCGCCGCGTGGAACATGAACGAGGCACCGGGGTCGACGGTGCTCGTCGATTCCGGACCCAACCACATCAACGGCACCATCGGTACGTCGATCACAGTGAACGGAGGGGTCCACTCGTTCCCGCACGTCCAGCGCGGCTTCACCAACGCCACGTTCGATCCTGAGCACCTGGATGTCGTCAACGATCCGCGAGCCAATCCGGGCACTTCTGACTTCAAGGTCACCGCACGGATCAAGATCGCTACGCCTGCCGACGCATTCGGCAACGTCATGCAGAAGGGCCAGAGCGGCACCCCAACGGGCTTTTGGAAGATGGAGCTCGACGGGCCCACACGTGGTCTGGTGTTCTGCGGCTTCCGGTCCATCGTCAACGGCGTCACCACGAACAGTGGAGTCCGCAGCCCAGTCAACGTCGCGGACAACCAGTGGCACGTCGTGACCTGCGAGCGTGGGCCGGGCTTCGCGTCCACGACGGTCGACGGGCACGTCACCACTCAACTCAACCACCCGACCGGCGCCATCACGAACAAAGATCCACTGACGATCGGCGGCAAGCTCAACTGCACCGCCGCCACCTTGCACCACGACTGTGACTACTTCGAGGGCCAGATCGACTACGTCCAGATCGAGACCGGATAGCCAGACGGGTGATGGGACCAGCCCCCGTGCGCGGTGGCTGTCCGACCGCGTGCGCAAGATCAGTGCCGTACTGGGCGTGCGGCTGAACCCGCAGAGCCACAGACGATGTCGCAGACCGTGGTGGGCCGCGCCGCTGGCGTGGGTAGGGCTGGTTCCAGTGTCCGGCTCAAGCGCAGGCGACCGAGCGTCGAAACGAGGGAGAGGAACTGCACCAGATCTTGGGGAGGACGGCGGGAAGGTGTCCATTTCACGCGGGAGCCGCAGCAAAGTCGCAGCCTCGTTGGACGTGGCCGTCTTCGCTGTTGGAGTGGCGATAGCCTTGCCGGCGGTGGCGAGATGGCTGCTCGAGGCGTCCTGGCCAGGTGTTGCCGGGGTCATCGCGGTGGCGTTGGTCGTCGTCATGTCGAGGTTCCCACTGGTTCTGACTCACCGTTCCGGCGATGTGGTCATAGGTTTTG
>JANYIP010000180.1 GCA_025361995.1 Streptomycetales bacterium
GCCTGCTGTTCGCGTCGGTCCAGCGCCGGCTGTTCTCGATCGCTGTGCTCTTCGTCTCGGCGATCCCGGTCGTCTACTCGCAGAACCGCGGCATGTGGATCGGCCTGATCATGGGGGTGGGGTACCTCGGGCTGCGGCTCGCGATGCGCCGGCGGTACGCCGTCCTGATGGGGCTGGTCCTGGGGACGGTGCTGCTCGGCGGCGCGGTGGTGCTCTCGCCGCTGCAGGCCGTCATCACGAACCGGATCGCGACACCGCAGAGCAACGACGTCCGTGGCTCGCTCTCCCAGGAGGCGATCCGGGTCGCCACCACGTCTCCGCTCATCGGCTACGGCAGCACACGCTCGACCATCGGCAGCACCAAGTCGTTGACGATCGGCCAGAGCCCGGCCTGCCCGCGCTGCGGGAACCGGGTCATCGGCAGCACCGGCCAGCTGTGGCTGCTGCTCGTCGCCCAGGGCTTCGTCGGGGCGCTGCTCTACTGCGCGTTCCTCGGCCAGGCGGTGATCCGCTACTGGCGAGATCAGTCGCCAGTGGGGATGGCGGGGACGTACGTCCTGATCCTCGCGCTCTTCTACTCGCTGTTCTACACGGCTGTCGTGTCGCCGCTGGCGATCACGCTGCTGTCCTTGGGTCTGCTGTGGCGCAACGGCCAGATGCGCTCGACCACCAGGGCGACGCCACGCTTGGTGCCACGCAGGCACCTGCCCGAGCAGGGGCAGCCCTGGTGACGGCGGAGGCGGTGCTGTCCGCCGCCCGCCAGATGTGGCCCGCACCAGCGACGGTCAGCCTCGGCACCCCCGCGAGCCTGCCGGCGGGGAGCCGGCGGCAGGAGTTCGTCCTGGTCCCGTCGGCGGCGAACCCGAAGCTGGTCGTCCCGGTGGGCCCGCACGCAGCTGCCGCCGCCGTGGTGCGCAGCGCGACCGCACCCGGCTCCATGAGGGCCGCCGCGCGGACCGCCCTGATGAGTCTGGGCCTGCGTAGCGGCGCCGCCCCCTTGCTGCTGCGCGACCGCCTCGTCGTTGACCTGCCTGACGGTGCGCCAGCTCTGGACGACCGCCTGGGGGATCTGCTGGGGCGCGAGGTCCTGGTCGGCATGCGGGTTGGCCCGCCGCGGGCCAACCGCAAGCCGGTGCTCCAGGTCGTGACCCCGAGCGGCGAGCTCGTGGCGTACGCGAAGCTCGGAGTGAACGACCTCACCGACACCCTCGTAGCGGCCGAGGGGCAGGCGCTGACCCGGTTGGCTGCCGCCGAGCTCGGCGACGTGCGCATCCCTGTCCTGCTGCACCTCGGTACCTGGGGGACCCACGCGCTGCTGGTCCAGTCCGCGCTGCCGGTCCGCCGGTCCCGGCGCGGGGATGCCGTCGCGGCCCGTACGAACGCGGCGATCGCGTCCGTCGCCCGCGCCGAGGGAGTCACCCAGACGGCACTCGGCGACCTTCCGTGGTGGCGCCGCACCACTGACGCCGTGGCCGCGCTGGCGCCCTCGGAGTCCGCTGACGCACTCGCCGAGATCGGGCGGCATCTCGAGCAGTCCGCGGACCGGGTGCTCGCCGCGGGCTGCTGGCACGGAGACTGGAACCCGGGCAACTGCGCCGTCCTGCCCGGTGTCGTCCTCGTCTGGGACTGGGAGCGGTACGAGTCCGGCGTGCCGGTGGGCTTCGACGTGCTGCACCTGCGGCTGCAGACCGCGCTCGGCGCCGGGGTCGACCCGCTGGCCGCTGCCCGGCAGTTGCTGACCGACGCCGCCGCGCTGCTGGCCCCCTTCGAGCTGCTGGCGCAGGACGCGTCACTGGTCGCGATGCTCTACTTGTGGGGCCTGGGCTGCCGATACCTTCAGGACGACCAGGCGGGTGCCGGCGCCGCTGTCGGTCGGCTCCAGACCTGGCTGCTGCCCACCCTCGCGCAGGCCTGCGCCACCACGGGAGCCGGTGCACCGATGGCCCGCCTTGTCGAGAAGGAGCACTGAGACTGTGTCCGCCGCAAGAGACCGCCTGCTCAAGGGGGCACGGGTCGGGGCTCGCGCCACCGGGCGCGTCACCCAGGCCGCGCGGATGGAGCCGTCGTTCCTGATCGTCGGCGCCCAGCGCTGCGGGACCACCTCGATGTTCAAGACGCTGCGCCAGCACCCGGCGGTGGTGGCGCCGCCACTGCAGAAGGGCATCCACTACTTCGACAAGAACTACGAGCAGGGCGCCGGCTGGTACCGCAGCCACTTCCCGTTGCGGGCGACCGCCGGACGAACGGCCCGCAGCGCCGGCACCGCTCCCGTCACCGGGGAGTCCAGCCCGTACTACATGTTCCACCCGCTGGCCGCAGACCGGATCGCCCGCGACCTGCCCGGGGTCCGGCTGATCGTGCTGCTGCGTGACCCGGTCGAGCGCGCGATCTCGGCGTACACCCACGAGAAGGCCCGCGGCTTCGAGACCGAGACGTTCGAGCGGGCCTTGGAGCTCGAGCCGGAGCGGATCGCCGGCGAGCGCGAGAAGATGATCGCCGACCAGGGGTACGACAGCTTCCACCTGCAGCACAACGCGTACGTGACCAGGGGCCAGTACATCGAGCAGCTCGAGCGGCTCGAGGCGGTCTTCGGTCGCGACCGTCTGCACGTGGTCGACA
>JANYIP010000189.1 GCA_025361995.1 Streptomycetales bacterium
GGAGTTCAGCAGCCGGCAGATCACCTGCACGTGCGCCAACGACACCTCCCCCGCCGCCAACGCGGCAGCGGTCGCCGGGTAGCACTGGGCCAGGTCCGCCGCCACCCGTACGTCACTAGCCGCCGCACCGGGGCGCTGCAACCCCACCGTCTTCAACCACGCCGACGTCGAGGCTGACCCGGCCTCGATCGCCGTACCCCGGGTGTCAACCTCACGGATCGCGGCAAGGCGGGCCGCGTCCAACGCCGAACGCGCTGCGGTCAGCTGACGTACCAGGGGCAATGTCTGCCCGCTGGGCACCGACCACAACGGCTTCGACGCCAGTTGTTTCGACGCCGAGCAGATCACCTCGGCCAAACCCAACGGGTCCAACGCGTCCAGATCGGCGGTGATCGACATGCTTCAGACACTAAACGAGGCCACCGACAGAAACCGTTCCACAGAGCCATTTCCGCTGTCATGACGCTGGCATAACGCAAAAGTTGTTGCTGGCCAATGGGTTCTCGGCGCCTCAGCGTTCGCAGCAGCGAGGAAACGGGGAAACGGGGACGACGAGCCGACGGCTACTTCAGGAAGTCGGGGACGTCCAGGTCGTCGTCGACCGAGGAGTCGTCGAACACGATGGTCCGCGGCTTCCTGCGCTCGGTCGGGAGGTTGAGGTCTCGGTCGGAGTCGTGCGCCGCAGCGGGGGCGCTGTCGACGGCGTCAGAGCCGGCTGCGGACCCGGACGGCCCACTCGCCCCACCGGCGGACGCGGCGGAGGGGATGGCCGCCGCGGCCGGAGCGGTGGGTGCGAGCGGCTTGGGCTGGCCGCCGTCGAAGCCGGCCGCGATGACCGTGACCCTGACCTCGTCGCCGAGGGCGTCGTCGATGACCGCGCCGAAGATGATGTTGGCGTCGGGGTGAGCCGACTCCGACACCAGGCGAGCAGCCTCGTTGATCTCGAACAGACCCAGGTCGGATCCACCCGATACCGAGAGCAGTACGCCGCGGGCACCGTCGATCGAAGCCTCGAGCAGCGGGCTGGAGACCGCCATCCGAGCGGCCTCGACGGCGCGGTCCTCGCCACGCGCGGAGCCAATGCCCATGAGGGCTGACCCGGCACCGGACATGACCGACTTCACATCGGCGAAGTCGAGGTTGATCAGGCCGGCCGTGGTGATGAGGTCGGTGATTCCCTGAACGCCGGACAAGAGGACCTGGTCGGCTGAGCGGAACGCGTCCAGTGCCGAGACGTTGCGGTCAGAGATCGACAGCAGCCGGTCGTTGGGAATGACGATGAGTGTGTCGACCTCGGCACGCAGACCCTCGATGCCGGTCTCGGCCTGCTGCGCCCGGCGGCGACCCTCGAAGCTGAACGGGCGAGTCACGACGCCGACAGTCAGGGCACCCAGTGACCGGGCGATCTTGGCGACGACAGGTGCGCCGCCGGTGCCTGTACCGCCGCCTTCACCTGCGGTCACGAAGACCATGTCGGCGCCCTTGAGCACCTCTTCGATCTCGTCCGAGTGGTCACGGGCTGCCTGTGCGCCGACCTCGGGGTCCGCACCGGCACCCAGCCCGCGGGTGAGTTCGCGCCCGATGTCCAGCTTGACGTCTGCATCGCTCATCAGCAACGCCTGCGCATCGGTGTTGATGGCGATGAACTCCACGCCCTTGAGACCGACGTCGATCATGCGGTTGACGGCGTTGACGCCGCCCCCTCCGATGCCGACGACCTTGATCACGGCGATGTAGTTCTGCGGTGCAGCCACGGTGCGCGCCTCTCGTTCCTCGACCCTCACCCTCAGGTATAGGGTTATAGTTATGTCAACCTGAGGTTTGGGGAGACGGTAAGCGAGACTTTGCACTCCGGTCAACTCGGTCGGGGAAATTCGCCAAAATTACAACACTCGTCGATTCGCGACCTACTCACCAGCTACTCGCCAACCGTGCCGTCGATGCGTTCGCGAAGAAGGTCAGCGTGACCGTTGTGGCGCGCGTACTCCTCGATCATGTGGGTCAGGATCCAGCGCAGAGTCACCGGCTCCCCGCTCCGTTTCACCCCGGTCACCTCGAGGTCGACAGCATCGGCTGCCAGCTCCCGGGCCCGGTCGCACTCGGCTCTCCAGGTGGCAAAAGCTTCAGCAACATCCGCGGTGTCGACGTTGTCGAAGTCGCCGTCCGGGTCGTCGGGGTCGGAGTAGTAGATCGGCTCGGCGTCCTCACCGCCGAGGACTCGACGAAACCAGCTCCGCTCAACCTCGGCCATGTGTCGTACCAGGCCGAGCAGCGACAGGGTGGACGGCCGCACGGAGCGTTCGCGCAGCTGGGAGTCGTCCAGCCCCGAGCACTTCGAGGCGAGGGTGGCACGGTGGTAGTCCAGCCAGGCGTCCAGCATGGCTCGCTCGCCGAGGTCGTACGCGGGCTCCTGCCGGTCGACCAGCCCGCCGGTCACGGCGTGACGGTCTTTGCCGTGGTGGGGGCGTACGGAGCGCTGACGTCGTAGACGACGGCACCGCGCTTCATCAGCGCAGCAAGGACCTCGGCCTTGATGGCTCCCTGGCTGGAGTCACCCCACCGGACGATTGATCCGCTCTTGAGGACAATGACCACCGAGTTGGCGGTGACCGCACTGACCGTCCGTACCTTGGCAGCGAGTGCTGGGGACAGCGACGACGCGACGGTCGCCGCTGCTTGCAGCGCCGCCGGGTCGGCGGTGGTGACGTCCATGGTGAGCAGGGGCAACCCGGCTGGCCGGTCGGGGACCTCGCCGAGAGTCACCCCGTCGCGGTCGAGGATGCGGTAGCCACCACCGAGGAGCCCGACGACCGCGGCCGGCGTCCGCTCGACGACGACGATGCGTACGGTGTTCGGCCACTGCGTGGTGACCGTGACCGACGCCAGCTGGCTGATGCCTTCGACGTGGCGTCTGATCGCGGCCGTGTCGACCCGGACGATGGGTCGGCCGATCGGCACCTGCGCCGCCTCACGGACTCGCTCGGCCGACACCCGGTGTGTCCCGGTGATCACGACACTGGTCACCGCGAACCACCGGGAGAAGTACACAGCCCAGCCCGCGGTCGCCAGCGCACCCACGAGCAGCACGGCCACAAGCACGCGGATCCATCGACGCCGCCGCCCGGCCCGACGCCGCTGCGCGAACCGCGCCAGACTCTTCTGCGGCTGCCTCGGCGGCTTCGTTGGCTTCGGCGTACGGACGGTGCCCGCCGGGTGGACGCTCGGCCGCGCTGCCGATGACGTCCGGGGTCGCACCGGGCTACGAGTGCTGCTCATCACCGCTCCGATCGTGGGATTCTTGCGTACGGTCATCAACGGCACGGTCATCAACGGCACGGTCGCCCGCGTGCTCGGCGAGGAGCGCCACAGTCTCAGGGCCGATCATGGTCACATCGCCGGCGCCCAGGGTCAGCACGATGTCGCCGGGTCGGGCCCGCTCCGCCAGCCGCGCCGCGACGGCCGACCAGGACGGCTCGAAGAGCACCTGCTCCGGCGGTAGCGGTACGGCCGCCGCGATGCTCGCCCCGGAGGCGCCGGGGATCGGGTCCTCCCCCGCCGGGTACACCTCGAGCACGATCACCTCGTCCGCAAGTGCGAGCGCCTGGGCGAACTCCAGCCGGAATGCCGCGGTCCGGCTGTACCGGTGCGGCTGGAAGGCGACCACCAGCCGTCCGCTGCCGACGACCTGCCGAGCAGCGTTGAGGACGGCCGTCAGCTCGGTCGGGTGGTGCGCGTAGTCGTCGAAGACACGTACGCCCCCGGCCGTGCCCTTGAGGTCGAAGCGACGACGGGTGCCGGTGAAGCCGCCGAGCCCTTCGCGAAGCACTCCGTCCGGCAGCCCGAGGCCAAGTCCAGCTGCGAGCGCTGCCGCGGCATTGAGCACGTTGTAGCGGCCCGGGATCCGCAAAGTCACCGGCCCGAGCCGGCGCCCGCGCATCACGACGTCGAACGCCGAGCCGGTACCCACTAGACGCAGCTTCTCGACCCGCAGATCGGCGCCGGACGACTCGCCGTACGTCGTGGTCGTCAGGCCGGCCCCGCGCGCGGTCGCAGCCAGCCGGGCCGCACCGGGATCGTCGGCGCACGTCACCAGGAAGCCGGTCGGGTCGATGGTGGCCGCGAAGTCGGCGAACGCCGCCTCGACTGCCGCCGTGGTCCCGTAGTGGTCGAGGTGGTCGGGCTCGACGTTCGTGACGATGGCCGCGTACGGCGACAGCAGCAGGAACGAGCCGTCCGACTCGTCCGCCTCGGCGACGAAGAGGTTCCCGGAACCGTTGTGGGCGTTGACTCCTGAGTCTGAGAGGTTGCCGCCGATCGCGAAGGACGGGTCGGCCCCGCAGTGCTGCAGCGCCACTGTCAGCAGCGACGTGGTGGTGGTCTTGCCGTGCGTCCCGGCTACCGCGATCCCACGCCGGTCTGCCATCACGGCAGCCAGTGCCTCGGCCCGCCGAAGCACTCGCAGACCGAGCTCGCGGGCGCGCACAACCTCGATGTTGTCGTCGCGGATCGCGGTGGAGACGACGACCGTGTCGGCCTCGATCACCTGGTCCGCCCGGTGCCCGACGTGGACGTCAGCTCCCAGCACCCGCAGGGCCTCGAGCTCGCGGGACTGCTTGGCGTCGCTGCCCGAGACCTGCAGGCCCCGGGCGAGCAGGATCCGCGCGATACCCGACATCCCGGCGCCGCCGGCACCGACGAAGTGCACCCGCCCCAAGGACTCAACGCGCACGGTGCTGGGCGTTCTCGACGTGCCCGGCGTGCTCATGCCGGCACCCCCTGGCGACCAGCGGCCGCCAGCACGATCTGGACCAGCCGTTGGTCGGCGTCGCGCCGGCCGAGGGTCGCGGCGGCCGTCCCCATCGCAGCCATCCGCGCGGGATCGGTCAGCAACGGGATCAGCGTGCGACGGACCCAGTCCGACGTGCACTGCTCGTCCTCGACGAGCAGGCCGCCGCCGGCCGCCACCACGGGCTGCGCGTTGAGCCGCTGCTCGCCGTTGCCGATCGGGAGCGGGACGTAGGCCGCGGGCAGCCCCACGGCCGACAGCTCGGCCACCGTCATCGCGCCGGCCCGGCACACCGCGGCGTCAGCGGCCGCGTACGCGAGGTCCATCCGGTCGCAGTAGCCGACCACGACGTACGCCGGGCCACCAGCCGAGGCCGGCACGTCCACATGACCCTTCGGCCCCACCACGTGCAGCACCTGGACGCCCGCGGCGCCGAGGTCGGCCGCCGCACTGGCGACGGCGTCGTTGATCCGCTTCGCACCCTGCGACCCGCCGAACACCAGCAGAGTCGGGGTGTCGGCGCCGAGGCCGAAGAACTCGCGCCCCTGCGCCCGAGCCGCCGCCCGGTCCAGGGTCGCGACGGCCTGCCGCAGGGGGATGCCGACGAACTGGGCGTGCCGCAGCGTCGATGCCTGGGTAGCCGTTGCCACATAAGGGGTTCCGCGGGCGCCGAGCCGGTTGGCCAGCCCGGCGCGGGCGTTCGCCTCGTGCACGACGTACGGCAGGTGACGGCGTCGGGCCGCGATGTACGCCGGCCCGGCCACGTACCCGCCGAAGCCCACGAGCACGTCCGCCTGTCGCTGCGCCAAGACGTCCTCGACCGCGGAGACCGCCCGCCGTAGCCGGTTGGGCAGCGAGAACAGGCCGAGCGTCAGCCGGCGCGGGATCGGGACGGGCGGGATCAGGGTGAGCTCGTAGCCCCGCTCGGGGACGAGCCGGGTGTCCAGGCCGCGCTCGGTGCCCAGGACGGTGATCCCGGTCCGGACGTCCCTGCGGCGCAGGGCGTCGGCCAGGGCCAGCGCCGGCTCGATGTGGCCCGCCGTCCCGCCGCCGGCGAGGACGACCTGCAACGGCCGACCCATGTCGCCTGCGGCACTCCTGGGCTCGATGCTCATGACCGGCTGCGTCGCCCCCGAGCGAGCAGCCGACGCACGTGCCCTGGTCCGCGGGTCGCGAGCGCGGCCTTGGCACCGGGCTCGGCTCGAGCGAAGGCGAGCAGCATCCCCAGGGCGACCAGCATCGGCAGCAGTGCCGACCCGCCGTACGAGACGAGCGGCAACGGCACTCCGGCGATCGGCAGCAACCCGAGGACCGCCCCGATGTTGACCAGTGCCTGCACGGTGATCCAGGCGGTGGCGCCACCCGCGGCGAGCCGCACGAAGAGGTCGTTCGAGCGCAGGGCGATCCGGATCCCCGCGTACACCACGAGCGCGAAGAGGATCAGCACCGCGAGGGTTCCGATCAGGCCGAGCTCCTCGCCGATCACGGCAAAGATGAAGTCGGTGTGCGCCTCTGGCAGCCAGCCCCACTTCTCGCGACCGGCGCCAAGACCCAGCCCCCACCAGCCGCCGCTGCCGAGCGCGAAGCGGCCCTGGATCGCCTGGTATCCGGTCCCGAGTGTGTCGGCGCTCGGGTGCAGCCAGGACTGGAAGCGGTCGAGCCGGTGCGGCGACGCCACCGACAAGAACACGACGCCCGAGACGGCGACCGTGCCGAGCAGGGCGAAGAGCCGGGCCGGTGCCCCGACGACGTACAGCAGGGATGCGGCGATCGCCATCAGGATGATGTCGGTGCCGAGGTCGTTGCCGAGCATCACGAGAAGCAGCAGCAGGCCGGTCACCGGCAGCACCGGGACGAGCAGGTGCTTCCACTGGAAGAGCAGCTTCTGCTTGCGGGCCAGCACGTCTGCCGACCAGACGACCAGCGCCAGCTTGGCCGCCTCAGACGGCTGCACCCGGAACGGACCACCGAAGTTGATCCAGTTCTGGTTGCCGTTGACGCTGTAGCCGATTCCCGGGACAAGGACCAGGCAGAGCAGCCCTACCGCCCCGATCAGCAGCGGGACCGCGGAGATCCGGAACCAGCGGATCGGCAGCCGCGAGACGCCCCACATCGCCGGTACGCCGACAATCGCCCAGATCGCCTGCTTCTCGAAGATGGCGAAGGAGTTGTGGAAGTCGCGGTAGGCCAGCACGCTCGACGCCGACAGGACCATGACGAGCCCCAGCGTCAGCAGCAGCGTGGTGCAGCCGACGATCAGGTGGTAGGAGGTCAGCGGCCGGTCGAGGAGGCGCCCGGACGTACCGACGGTCGAGACCCTGCGGGCTGGACGCGTCGTGGTTGCACTGCTCACGGGCGAGACCCTCCGGGCAGCCGGTGCACCGCCTCGGCAAAGGCGTCGCCGCGTGCCGCGTAGTCGAGGAACAGGTCCATGGATGCGCAGGCCGGAGCCAGCAGCACGGTGTCGCCTGGGGCTGCCATCCCCGCTGCCGCACCTACCACCTCATCCATCACTCCAGTGTCGTTGCTCACCACCTCCACCACGGGGACCTCGGGGGCGTGTCGCGCCAGCGCCTGTGCGATCACCGCGCGGTCCCGGCCGAGCAGGACAGCGCCGCGGAGCCTGGGCGCGGACCGGCGGACCAGGTCGTCGAAGTCGGCGCCCTTGGCCAACCCGCCGGCGATCCACACGATCGAGTCGTACGCGGCCAGCGAGGCAGCGGCGGCGTGCGGGTTGGTGGCCTTGGAGTCGTCCACGTACGCGACGTCGCCGACCGTCGCCACCAGGGCGATCCGGTGCCCGTCCGGACGGAACGCGCGGAGCCCGTCACGGACAGCGCGTGGCGGCACACCGTACGCCCGGGCCAGTGCCGCTGCGGCAAGGGCGTTGGCCACGTTGTGCGGTGCGAAGGGGACCACGTCCGAGGCCGAGGCGAGCTCGACCGCGGTGTCGCGCCGGTCGTCGATGAAGGCCCGGTCCACCAGGACGTCGTCGACCAGACCGAGCATGCTGATCGCCGGCAGCCCGAGGGTGAAACCCACCGCCCGGCAGCCTTCGAGCACGTCGGCGTCGCGGACCAGCTGCTCGGTGCCCGGGTCCTGCTCGTTGTAGACGCAGGCCACCTCGGTCCCCTCGTACGCCCGTCCCTTGTCCTGGGTGTACGCCGCGAGCGAGCCGTGCCAGTCGACGTGGTCGGGAGCCACGTTGAGGACCGTCGAGGCCAGCGGTCGCAGGCTGTTGGCCCAGTGCAGCTGGAAGCTCGAGATCTCCACCGCCACCACGTCGTACCCGGGGTCGGCCAGCACGACCTCGACCAGCGGGGTGCCCACGTTGCCGGCCGCGACCGTCCGGTGGCCGGCAGCGGTCAGCATCGCCGCGAGCATCCGTACCGTCGTGGTCTTGCCGTTCGTCCCGGTGACGAGCAGCCAGGGAGCCGCGTTCTCCAGCGCGCGCAGCCGCCAGGCCAGCTCGACCTCACCCCACACCGGGACGCCCGCCGCCGCGGCGGCCACGAGCAGCGGGGCTGTCGGGCGCCAGCCGGGTGAGGTGACGACCAGCTGGGTCGTCGTCGGCAGGACAGCTGCGGCGTCGTCGCCGAGCCGCACGTCGGCGCCCAGCAGATCGAGCACCTGGGCCCGCTCCCCCACCAGCTCCGCACCGCGCGCATCCACCGCTGTGACCCGAGAACCCATGCGCAGCAACGCATCCGCGGCAGCGAAGCCGCTGACGCCGAGACCGGCCACGCACACGTCGAGGGTGTCCCAGGGAGCCGACCGGTCCGCCGATGCGAGCCAGCCGGGGACCAGCGGTCCAACCACCACTAGAGCGGACCGCCGGAGACCCACTCGGCGTAGAACACGCCGAGGCCGAGCCCGACACAGAGTCCCGCGATGATCCAGAACCGGATCACGATGGTCACCTCGCCCCATCCACGGAGCTCGAAGTGGTGCTGCAGCGGCGCCATCAGGAAGATCCGCCGCTTGGTCAGCTTGAACGACGCCACCTGCAGGATCACCGAGGCGGCGATGACCGCGAACAGTCCGCCGAGGAGCAGCAGCAGCACATCGGTACGTGTGGTGATCGCGAGGCCGGCCATGGCCCCGCCGAGGGCCAACGAACCGGTGTCCCCCATGAAGATCTGGGCCGGCGAGGCGTTCCACCACAGGAAGCCGAAGCAGGCCCCCACCATCGCTGCCGCGAGCACTGCGAGGTCGAGCGGGTCGCGTACCGAGTAGCAGTGCGCTGTCAGGTCGCTGGCACAGGCATTGCGGAACTGCCACACCCCGATCACGACGTACGCCCCGAAGACCATCACCGACGCACCGGTGGCGAGCCCGTCCAGGCCGTCGGTGAGGTTCACCCCGTTCGAGGTCGCGGCCACCATCAGGTACACCCAGGCCAGGAAGACACCCAGCGGCAGCACCCACGGGCTGTCCCGGACGAAGGAGATCGCGTGCGAGGCGGGGGTGAGGCCGTGGTTGTCCGGGTAGCGCAGCACCAGCAGCGCGAACACCAGCGAGACGACGGCCTGTCCGATCAGCTTGGTCCGTGCCCGCAGCCCGGTCGAGCGCTGCTTGAAGATCTTGATGTAGTCATCCGCGAAGCCCACCGCGGCCAGTCCGGTCATCAGGAAGAGCACGCACAACCCGGACGCGGTCGGACCGTGCCAGGTGTAGACGTGCCCGGCGACATACCCGAGAATCGCGCCGCCGACGATGGTGACACCGCCCATCGAGGGCGTGCCCTTCTTCGCGTCGTGGGCTGGGTAGCCTTCGGCCGAGTCGCGGATGGCCTGGGCGTACCCGTGCCGGTTGAGGAACCGGATCAGCAGCGGGGTGCCGAACAGGCCCATGATCAGGCCGACTCCGGTAGCGACGAGGATGAGCCTCACCGGACGCCTCCCGCCAGCAGCGCTGCGGCCACCCGCTCGAGCCCGGCAGCACGGGACGCCTTCACCAGCACCACGTCACCCGCTGCCACCTCCGCGTGCAGCAGTGCCACCGCCGCGTCGACATCGGCGACGATCTCCCACCGGGCCCCGACCGTCATCGCCTCCGCGTCCGGACCGACCACGACCACGCGGTCGACACCGAGCTCGGCGGCCAGCCGTCCGACCGCTGCGTGCTCGTCAGCCGACGTGCTGCCCAGCTCACGCATGTCGCCGAGGACTGCCCAGGTCCGACGCGTCCCGGCCAGGTCGACCAACGCGTGCAGGGCGGCCCGCATCGACTCGGGGTTGGCGTTGTACGCGTCGTTGACGACCGTGACGCCGTCCGCCCGCTCGGTGACCTCCATCCGCCAGCGACTGCGCGGCTGCGCGGCCGACAGCCCGGCCGCCACGTCAGCGGTGGACGCCCCGGCGTCCAGGGCCACGGCGGCCGCAGCCAGCGCGTTGCCGACATGGTGGGCACCGAAGAGCTGGAGCCGTACGTCGCCCTCGCCGGCCGCACTGACAAGGCGGAAGCGGGCCCGGCCGGCCTCAATGGTCAGGTCGCGGGCGGCCACATCAGCGCTCGTCGCGGTCCCGAACGTGACCACCCGGGCAGCGGTCATGGCCGCCATCGCCGCGACCAGCGGGTCATCGGCGGACAGCACTGCGAGCCCGTCGTGGTCGAGCGCCTCGACCAGCTCGGCCTTCGCCGCCGCGATGGCCTCGCGTGAGCCGAACTCGCCGAGGTGCGCGGATCCGACGTTCAGCACCACACCCACGGCAGGCGGGGCGATCTGTGTGAGCTCGCGGATGTGCCCGATCCCGCGGGCTCCCATCTCCAGGACCAAGAAGGCGGTGGTCTCGTCCGCAGCCAGCACCGTCAGCGGCAGCCCGATCTCGGTGTTGTACGACCCCGGGGGCGCGACCGTGGGCCCGACCGGCTCGAGCAGCGCAGCCACCAGGTCCTTGGTGCTCGTCTTGCCCGACGATCCGGTGAGAGCGACGACCTTCGCGGCCGGCAGCCGGCGCAGGACGCCGCTGGCGAGCGCACCCAGCGCAGTGACGCTGTGCCCGACCAGCACGGTCGGCAGATTCGGAAGATTCGGCAGCCCGTCGACGACGCGCTCGGCCAGGACGGCCACGGCGCCTGCGGCCGCCGCCTCACGTACGTAGTCGTGCCCGTCGACCCGCTCACCCTTGATCGCGACGAACAACGCACCGGGTACGACGGCCCGGGAGTCGATGACCACGGGGCCGCTGACAGCCAGCGCACCGTCACCCGCGGGTACGCCCCCCCCGACGAGGGTGGCCAGCTCGG
>JANYIP010000201.1 GCA_025361995.1 Streptomycetales bacterium
CATGGGCGTGCTCCCGCTGCAGTACCCGGCGGGCCAGTCAGCGCACACCCTCGGGCTGGTCGGCGACGAGGTCTTCTCGGTGAGCGGCGTCACCGTGCTCGACGAGGGCCGGATCCCGCCTGACGTCGCGGTGACCGCGACCCGGGCCGACGGCACGACCGTCACGTTCGCCGCAGTGCTGCGCATCGACACCCCCGGCGAGGCCGACTACTACCGGCACGGCGGGATCCTCCAGTACGTCCTGCGCTCCCTCCTCGCCTAACCCCGGTCGGGGTTGAAGGGGTCGGGGTTAGGGTTCCGTCATGCCGCTCGTCGCCGGGGTCGACTCGTCCACCCAGTCGGTCAAGGTGGTCGTGTGCGACGCGGACTCGGGCGAGGTCGTGCGCGAGGGGCGCGCCAGCCATCCGGACGGCATTCAGTGCCCGCCGCAGGCGTGGTGGGACGCCCTGGGCACGGCCTGCGCCGGGCTGATGGACGGTGTCGGAGCGATCTCCGTCGCCGGTCAGCAGCACGGGATGGTCGCGCTCGACGACGCCGGCGAGGTGGTCCGGCCGGCGCTGCTGTGGAACGACACCAGGTCGGCCGACGACGCCGAGGACCTGGTGGCCGAGCTGGGCGGGCCGGCGGCCTGGGCGGACGCGGTCGGTTCGGTTCCGGTCGCGAGCTTCACCGTCAGCAAGCTGCGGTGGCTGGCCCGGCACGAGCCCGCGAACGCGGCCAGGGTCACCCAGGTGATGCTCCCGCACGACTGGCTGACCTGGCGGCTCGCGGGTGCTGCCAGCGGTGCGGCTACCACCGATCGGGGCGACGCCTCGGGCACCGGCTACTGGTCGCCGGTCACCGGGGAGTACCGCCCCGACCTGCTGACCCTCGCGTTCGGTCGCGAGCTCGCGGTGCCGAGAGTGGCAGCACCGGCCGAGCAGGTGGGGCGAACGCCTGGCGGCGCCGTGGTCGCGGCCGGAACCGGCGACAACATGGGTGCCGCCCTCGGTCTGGACCTCGAGCCCGGCGACGTGGTGGTCTCGCTCGGTACGTCGGGTACGGCGTTCGCGGTCGCCACGGCGCCGTGCCAGGACGCGAGCGGGCTGGTGGCTGGGTTCGCCGACGCGACCGGCCGCTGGCTGCCGCTGGTCTGTACGTTGAACGCGGCCCGCGTCCTCCAGGCGGGCGCCGGTCTGCTCGGGGTGGACCTCGCCGGCTTCGACGCGCTCGCCACTGCCGCAGAGCCGGGCGCCGGCGGGCTGGTGCTGCTGCCCTACCTCGACGGGGAACGGAGCCCGAACCTGCCGCACGCGAGCGGCCAGCTCGCCGGCATCACACGCAGCAACCTGACCCCGGAGAACCTCGCCCGGGCCTGCGTCGAGGGCATGCTCGGCGGCCTCGCTGACGCGGTTGACTCGTTGCTGGCCCAGTCAGTGGTGGCCCGGCGGGTCCTGCTGATCGGCGGCGCCGCAGTGTCCGAGGCGGTACGGGCCGTCGCCCCCGGGCTGTTCGGCGTGCCGGTCCACGTACCCGCGCCGGGGGAGTACGTCGCCCGCGGAGCGGCTCGCCAGGCTGCCTGGGCACTGCTGGGTTCGGCGCAGCCGCCGTCCTGGCAGCCGGCTGCGACCGAGGTTTTCACCAGCCAGCCCCAGCCGCAGCTCCGGCAGGCGTACGCCGCGGCCCGCGCTGCCGCCTATCCCCACCTTGGCTAGGGTTCCCGCCGGCTGGCCGGCCGAGGTCCCACCGCCGGACGCGCCGGGCTGGGAGCGGCGCGCGAGCGGATGGCTGTTCGACCAGTGCCCGGCCGACCTGCGCGTGCACGACGTGCTCAAGCGGCACCCGCTGGTGCTGGCCTACGTCGCGGTGGGCCAGGTGGACGGCGCCCTCGGTGGTCTGCAGGCCGCGCTGGCGTCGATGCGGGCTGACCTGCGCGACGCGGTGCCGCCGGACGCCCTGGCCGAGGCACTCGATGCGCTGCAGCAGGAGCAGGCCCAGCTCGAGGCGACGAGACGGTCGGTACGGCTGGTCGCCGAGGCCCTGCGCGGCGTGCGCTACCGCCCTCGGCTGTGATCGCGCGCCCAGGGCGCGCTGAGCGTGCCGCAACCATCCTGTGAACGTCGCGTGACGAAATTGTTACCGGCAACTACAAATTGATGTCGCGTGGGGGTTGCCGCGAGGTTACAGGCGTGAATAAGTTGTGGCTGACAACATTCGTAGGTCACGCACGCGCACGTTACATCAGCACCAGCACAGCACGTCACTGATCGTCGCCTGGGCCACCCTCTCCAGGCTGATCGGCAGTCGTCATGCACTTTCCGCCACGAAAGGATCGGGTCACATGCGTAAGCGTTCCCTTTTGGCCGCCGCCGGTTTGTCGGTGTCGGTGCTCGCCCTCGCGGCCTGTGGAAGCAACTCCACCGCCACCCCGGCTGCGTCCACAAGCACCGGAAGTACCCCCGCCTCGTCCGCGCCTGCCGCCAAGCCGAAGGTCGGCGTCATCCTTCCTGACTCCGCCTCCTCGGCCCGTTGGGAGACCAACGACCGGCCGCTCCTCACCGCCGCGTTCACCGCCGCCGGTGTCGACTCGGACATCCAGAACGCGAACGGCGACGTGACGAAGTTCCAGTCGATCGCCGACCAGATGATCAACGAGAAGGTCAACGTCCTCCTCATCGTCAACCTGGACAGCGCGAGCGGTGCGGCTGTCGAGGCCAAGGCGAAGGCGGCCGGCATCCCGACCGTCGACTACGACCGCCTCACCCTCGGTGGCAGCGCGTCGTACTACGTGTCCTTCGACAACGTCGCGGTCGGCACCACGATCGGCACCGGCC
>JANYIP010000240.1 GCA_025361995.1 Streptomycetales bacterium
GCATCGCGCTGCCACTGGTGCACACGGCCTGGATCACCGCGCTGGTCTTCACCGCCGCCAACGCGTGGCTGCTCACGGTACGTATCCGGTGCGAGGAGCGGGCGCTGGACCTGGCGGTGGCTAGCTGACCGGGCGCGTCGACATCCTGGTCGCCGGTGGGGGACCGGTGGGGCTCGCGGTGGCGGTGCTCGCGGCCCGCGCCGGCCTGTCGACCACCGTGGTCGAGCGCCGGGACGATCCTGTAGACAAGGCCTGCGGCGAGGGCTTGATGCCCGGCGCGCTGGCCGCGCTGCAGCGGCTCGGGGTCGACCCGCCGGGACGGGAGTTCCGGGGGATCCGCTACGTCGATGCGGAGTCTGGGCAGTCGGCGCAGGCGCTCTTCAGCGACGGCCCCGGCCGCGGTGTCCGGCGCACGGACCTGCACAGCGCCCTCGCCGCGGCGGCCGACGCTGCCGGTGTGCAGCGGGTCACCGGGACCGTTGCGGAGGTACGTCAGCACGACGGCTGGGTCGAGGCGGGCGGCCTGACGGCGAGCTGGCTGGTCGCCGCCGACGGCCTGCACTCGACGGTGCGGCACGAGCTCGGCCTCGACCGGCCCTTCGGTGGCCCGTCGAGGCACGGGCTGCGCCGGCACTTCGCGGCCGAGCCGTGGTCGGACCTGGTCGAGGTCCACTGGTCACGCCGGGCCGAGGCGTACGTGACCCCGGTCGGTGACGGCGTCGTCGGCGTGGCGGTCCTCACCGACGTACGCGGACCGTCGTTCGACGACTGGCTGGTGGAGTTCCCGTTGCTGGCCAAGCAGCTGGCTGGTGCGGAGCCGGTGTCCGAGGTACGTGGCGCCGGGCCGCTCGGGCAGGTGGCGGCGCGCCGGGTCGCCGGCCGGGTGCTGCTGGTCGGGGACGCCGCCGGGTACGTGGACGCGCTGACCGGCGAGGGCATCGCGGTCGGCTTCGCGCAGGCGGCCGCGCTGATCCGTTGCCTGGTTGCGGGGGAGCCGGCTGCGTACGAGCGCCAGTGGCGGTCGGCTTCACGGCGCTACCGGTTCCTCACCCACGGCGTGCTGTACGCGGCCCAGCACTCGCGGCTGCGCAAGATGCTCGTCCCCGCCGCCGCCGCGCTGCCGCCCGTGTTTGGCGCGGCGGTCAACGCCCTCGCCTAGGTCGCCAAGGGTGAGCCTCCGCGCGGTGGGTCGCCGTCGAGATTGGCTGAAGTCGGCGCCCTAAACTGTTGTGGATAAAAGGGTTTCGGCTTTTTCTGTTGGGTACAATTTGGGGTATGTCGATCACTGAGCCTGCGCCTGTGCGCGGGCCTGCCGCGGTGGCGGTGGAGCAGGTTCTGGGTGGGCTGGCTCGGTTGGAGGAGCTTGAGCTGTGGTCGTTGTCGTCGGGGGAGCTGGTGGGGTTGACGGAGGTTTTGCACCGGGCTTCGTCCTCGGTGGCGGCGCACGGGCTGCGGGCGTTGGCCGAGTTCGAGGCCCGCGGGGTGGCGGTCGAGGTGGGTGCTGCGTCGACGGTGGCGTGGTTGACGGGGAGCCTGCGGATGGGGCTTGGTCAGGCGGCTCGGCCGGTGGCGTTGGCCAAAGCGCTGGTGGAGTGCCCGGTCACCTTGGATGCGGTCGCCGGGGGCGCTGTGTCGGTGGAGCAGGCCGAGGTGATCACCAAGACGTTGGCGCAGGTCGCGTCGGTCGCCGGCGACGACACCGTCGCTCAGGCGGAGGTGACTTTGCTGCGGAACGCGGAGGAGTTCTTCCCTGCGCGGCTGGCCAAGATCGGGCACTACCTGTTGGAGGTCCTCGACCCGGACGGGCACGAGCCGTCCGAGGGTGCGCCGGAGCGCCCTGAGCCGTTCCTGACCCTGCGCACGCTGGCGGACGGGACGTGTGAGGGGGAGTTCCGGCTGGACCCGGTGACGGCCCTGACGTTCACGCAGATCGTCGGTGCGGCGTCGGCCCCGCGGCCCTCCAGCGACCAGGGGCGCGACCTGCCCGGTGCTGGGCGGCGGCGGGCCGACGGCTTCGCCGACCTGATCAAGCTCGCCGCGGGCAGCAAGGCCCGCCCCGGGGCCGGCCGGCGACCATCGCGGTGACGATGACCCTGGCCGAGCTCAAGGCCGGGCTGCCGGTGCTGGGGCCGGACCTGCAGACCCTGCGCCCCGGCGATGTGCGGGGCCTGGCCTGCGTCGCCAACCTTGTTCCTGCGGTCCTCGGCTCGGAGTCGGA
>JANYIP010000262.1 GCA_025361995.1 Streptomycetales bacterium
GGCCGGTGCACCGCCGAGGCATGCCCCCACCCCCACCCGCGGGTTAGAGGGCGGCGAGGAGCTCGGCGAGGCCTTCGGCGGTTGCCTCCGGGTGGGCCAGGGCGGCGAAATGGCCCAGCTCCCGACGTACGACCGGCCAGCCGCGACCGTCAGCGAGCCGGGCCGGCTGGTCGTACCCGGCCGAGGTACGCAGCACGCCGCACGGCGCGTCCGGCCAGTCCTGCGGCGCAGGCAGCGGCTCGGTGAAGAAGTCCAGCCCGCGCGGACGCAGCGATGCAAGGAGCAGCGCGCGGTCGGCCGCGTCCGGCACCTCGTCCACGAGGTCTTCGTCACTCCAGCTGGGAAACAGCTCGCCCGCCGCGAGCAACGCCCGCAAGGTCGCCCCCAGCTCAGCCGACTCGGCGTCGATCAGGTCCAGCCGCGAAGCCGCACCCCCCGGCCTGGGTAGGCCCGCGTCGCAGAACACGTAGCCCACGACCTGGCGGCGAGCAGCCCGCAGCGCGAAGCCGATCTGCGGGAGCAGCGGGCCGGCGCCGCTGTGCGCCACGAGCACGACCGGGCCGGGGCCGGAGATGGTGAGCGCCTCGTTGACCTGCTGGGCGCCGGCCGCGACGTAGCGGGTGGCGTACGGCGGGCTCGTGTCGGTCGTCACCTCGACGACCAGCACCGGCTGCCCGCTCGCGTCGAGCCTGGCCGGGAGGTCGCCCCAGGCTGCCGCGCCGGTGAGCGGGGAGTGCAGCAGGACAAGGGTGCTCGGGGTCACCGGCTCAGCCTGCCCTACGCTCGGGCACCATGAGCCCCCGTGAAGAACTCCTGCAGCAGATCAAGGACAAGGCCGTGGTGCACGGGCGGGTGACGCTGTCCTCTGGGCAGGAGGCCGACTACTACGTCGACCTGCGCCGGATCACCCTCGACGCCGAGGCCGCACCGCTGGTCGGACAGGTGATGCTCGACGCCACCGCTGACCTGGAGTACGACGCGGTCGGCGGCCTCACCCTCGGCGCCGACCCGGTGGCAGCTGCGATGCTGCATGCGGCGGCCGGGCGGGGTCGGCGGTTGGACGCCTTCGTCGTGCGCAAAGAGGGCAAGGCGCACGGGCTCCAGCGCCGGATCGAGGGGCCGGACGTGAAGGGCCGTCGAGTCCTCGCGGTGGAGGACACCTCGACGACCGGCGGGTCGGTGCTGACAGCGGTCGAGGCGCTGCGCGAGGCGGGCGCGGAGGTGGTCGGGGTCGCGGTGATCGTCGAGCGCGGGGCGGCCGGTGCCGTTGCGGCGGCCGGGCTCCCGTACCGGACGGCGTACTCGACGGCGGACTTGGGACTGTGACCGCCTGCAGTCCGCGCCCGCTGCTTCCGACGACCTAGGGATGAACGCCTTCCCCGTCCTGTTCGTCCTCGCCCCGCTCGCGTTCGCGGCGATCGCCGGCTACTCCTTCTGGGCCAACGGCAAGCGCAGCAAGGCCCTGGCGGCGTACGCGGCCTCGAACCGGTGGACCTTTGTCGCCGAGGACGACTCGCTCACCGCCCGCTGGCACGGGACGCCGTTCGGCGAGGGCGACCGTCGGCGGGCCCGCAACGTCTTGTCGGGCACCTCCCGCGGGCGGGGGTTCGTCGGCTTCGAGTACCAGTACGACACCGAGACCCGGACCGGGACCGGCGCCATGCTGGGGTCGAACCTGTCGACCAACCGGCAGCGGACCACGCACCACTTCTTCGTCACGGCCGTGGCGCTGCCGACCTGGTTGCCCAGTCTGCAGGTGACGCCGGAGAACCTGCTCACCCGGGCCGCGTCCGCGGTCGGCATCGGCCAGGGCATCCAGCTCGAGAGCGAGGACTTCAACCGGAGGTTCCGGGTGACGGCCCGCGACCCGAAGTTCGCGTCCGACGTCCTCACCCCGCGCACGATGCAGGGGCTGCTCGGCGCGACCGGCGGCGGATCGGGCGAGCCGGCGCCGGCCTGGCGGATCGAAGGCACCGACGTGGTCTCCTGGGGGAGCGGGCACCTCGAACCTGTGGCGCTGCTGGCCAGACTCGCGATGCTGAATGGCGTGGTCGACGGCATTCCGGACTTCGTCTGGCACGACAATGGCTACGATCCGCATCCCGGGGTGCAACCCGCACCCCCCGTCGAAGGCAGCCCGTCGTGATTGGCTTCTGGATCGTCGTCGCTGTCGTCGTGATCCTGGCGCTGGCCGTGGTCGCGTCGTACAACCGGTTCGTGCGTCAGCGGAACCTGGTGCAGGAGTCGTGGCGGCAGATCGACGTCGAGCTCACCCGTCGGCACGACCTCGTGCCGAACCTGGTCGAGACCGTGAAGGGGTACGCCTCGCACGAGCGGCAGACGCTCGAGGCGGTCACTGCGGCACGTGCCGCGGCGGCCACCACAGGGACTGGCCCGACCGCGCAAGCGGCTCAGGAGAACGTGCTGTCCGGGGCGCTGCGACAGCTCTTCGCGGTGGCCGAGTCGTACCCGGACCTGAAGGCCAGCGCCAACTTCCTCGACCTGCAGCGCCAGCTGGCCGAGACCGAGGACCGCATCGCGGCGGGGCGCCGCTTCTACAACGGCAACGTGCGCGGGCTCAACACCCGGGTCGAGGCGTTCCCGTCGTCGCTGGTGGCCAAGACCTTCGGCTTCGCCAAGGCGGAGTACTTCACGGCGGACGACCCCGAGGTACGGGCCACGCCCAGCGTCAGCTTCTAGCTTGCCTGCCGGCGGCGGCGCAGGAGCTCGAGGGTAGCCGTACCCACCGAGAGCAGCACCGCACCGATCAGCAGCACATCGAGGTGGTCCCGCAGGAACGCCACCTGACCGAGCGAGAAGCCGAGAAGGGTGATCGCCGTACCCCACAGGGCGCCGCCGATCACCGAGAAGATGGCGTAGGAGCGCCAGTCCATCCGGCTCGCACCGGCCAGCACAGTGATGAACGTACGCACGATGGGGACGAACCTGGCCAGCACGATGGCGGCTCCGCCGAAGCGGGTGAAGAAGGCGTTGGTGCGCTCGAGGTGCTCGGGCCGGAACAAGAAGGACTCCGGCCGCTTGAAGATGGCCGGCCCGGCCGTGCGCCCGATCACGTACCCGGCGAGGTTGCCGGCGATCGCTGCCAGCGACACCAGGACGCAGACGAGCACCAGCGACGACGGCAGCACTGTGCTGTTGTTGGCCACGAGCACACCCGCTGCGAACAGCAGCGTGTCCCCGGGGAGGAAGAACCCGATCAGCAGCCCGCACTCCCCGAAGATGATCGCGAGGAGTCCGAGCAGGCCGAACGAGGTCAGAAGTCCGTTGGGGCTCAGCGTGAGGCCGACGAGAGAGATCACCGGTCAGATCGTACGTGCCGGTAGGCAAGCGGTCGGCTAAGCCCGCACTGGCTAGGGTGCGGCGTGTGAGCGAACCGCCCGACCGGGTGCAGGACGAGGGGCCGCCCGAGGTGGGCGTCGGCCCGTGGGTCGGCGGGTGGCCGCAGGACGACCGGCTCGACCCCGAGCTGCTGGCCGGCGGTGACCGGCGCAACGTCGTGGACCGCTACCGGTACTGGCGGCTCGAGGCTGTGGTCGCCGATCTCGACGCGAGCCGGCACCCGTTCCACGTCGCCGTCGAGAACTGGACGCACGACTTCAACATCGGGTCGGTCGTACGCACCGCGAATGCCTTCAACGCGTCGGCCGTCCACATCGTCGGCGAGCGGCGCTGGAACCGCCGCGGAGCCATGGTGACCGACCGCTACCAGCACGTCCTGCACCACCCGAGCGTCGACGCGCTGGCAGCCTGGGCCGGCGATCGCGGGCTGCCGGTGCTCGGGATCGACAACCTGCCCGGATCCGTGGCGCTCGAGACCTACGACCTGCCGCGGGAGTGCCTGCTCGTCTTCGGGCAGGAGGGCCCGGGCCTGTCGAGCCAGGCCCGGGCGGCGTGCGCGGCGGTGCTGTCCGTAGCCCAGTACGGATCCACCCGCTCGATCAATGCTGGCGCGGCCGCCGCGGTGGCGATGCACGCCTGGGTACGGCGCCACGGCTTCGGTCAGATCCCAGCGCCGTTTCCTACCCAGCCCCTGCCCTGAAAGGATGGGTCAGGAATTGCAGTGCCGCCGATCCGAGGAGTGCCGCCATGCCCATCGCATCCCCTGAGGTCTACGCCGAGATGCTCGACCGGGCCAAGGCGGGCCACTTCGCGTACCCGGCCATCAACTGCACTTCCTCACAGACCATCGTGGCGGCGATCCGGGGCTTTGCCGAGGCTGGCAGCGACGGGATCGTGCAGGTCTCCTGGGGAGGCGCCGAGTTCGCGTCCGGCCAGCTCGTGAAGGACATGGTGCTCGGTGCGTCGGCGCTGGCCGAGTTCGCGCACGTGGTCGCCTCGAAGTACGACGTGAACATCGCGCTGCACACCGACCACTGCCCGGCCAACAAGCTTGACGGGTTCATGCGCCCGCTCGTCGACCTGAGTCTGGAGCGGGTCGCCCGCGGGGAGGCGCCGCTGTTCCAGTCGCACATGTGGGACGGCTCCGCGGTCGGGCTGACCGAGAACCTCGACGTGGCCGAGGAGATGCTCGACAAGTGCCACCGGGCGCACATCGTGATGGAGCTCGAGATCGGCGTGGTCGGCGGCGAGGAGGACGGCGTCGAGGCCAAGCACGACGCCAAGCTCTACTCCACCCCTGAAGACGCGATCGCCACCGCCGAGAGGCTCGGCCTCGGCGAGCGCGGCCGGTACATGCTCGCCGCCACCTTCGGCAATGTCCACGGCGTCTACAAGCCTGGCAACGTCGTCCTCCGCCCGTCCATCCTGAAAGAGCTGCAAGAGGCAGTCGCGCTCAAGTACGACCTGCCGGCCGGCTCGCAGCCCTTCGACCTCGTCTTCCACGGCGGCTCGGGTTCCGACCTCTCCGACATCCGCGAGGCCCTCGACTACGGCGTCGTCAAGATGAACATCGACACCGACACGCAGTACGCCTTCACCCGCCCGATCGCGGACCACATGTTCAGCAACTACGCGGGCGTGCTCAAGGTGGACGGCGAGGTCGGCAACAAGAAGCTGTACGACCCGCGGGCGTACGGCAAGCCCGCCGAGGCCGGCATGGCCGCCCGGGTCACCGAGGGCTGCGTCGACCTGCGCTCGACCGGCACCCGCATCACCTAGCCCTACCCGCCCTTCTGCGCGCGCCGCGTTTTGGCCCCGCCCCGCCCCGCGCCGCCCCGCCCCGCGCCGCCCCGCCCCGCCCCGCCCTGTTTGGCCCAAAAGGGTGCTGGTTGGCCCGGACCCGGGCCAACCAGGCCCCGTTTCAGCCAGTCATGAGGTGGCGGCGCTGCCGCGCAAACGCAGTTCGCAGGCGTTCGGCCGTCTTCCTCGGCTCCCGAGTGATCTGGGCCCACGTCATGCGGACGACCTCGTAGCCCGCCGCGCGCAGCTGTTCCTCACGTAGTTTCTCCTGCCACAGCACGTCGTCCCCTCGGTCGTTGCCGGCGAGGTACTTCACCCGCCCGTCGAACTCGCCGACGGTGCGTTCGTCCTCCCAGAGGAAGTCGACCTCGGCGATGACACGGCCGTCGACGATGATCTGCTGTGCAAGCTCAGGGGTGGGAAGGCCCTGCTCCGCGAACGACGTTCTGGCCATCGACTCTCCGGCGGATGCGGCCCGTTCGTCGGCGAATTTGAGGGCACGCGCAATCCGTGGATACGTCGGACGCCCCTGGAAAGCTGCGGCTGCCTCAAGCAGCTGGGTTCTGGTGACCAACCCAGACCGTAGGGCGGCGTCGGCAGCGACGACCGTCCCCGCAAAGCTCAGGCTCCTGGCCAGATCGACCACGGTACGAGCGGCTGACGTCGTCGCAAGGCCGCGTGTCACACCGCGGTCCGATGGTGGGACCTCTTCTCGGTGGACCACGCAATCCTTCAGGGAGGTGGTGTTCGACCGAGCCCCAAGAGTCAACTCGGGAAGGGTGGGGGTTACGAGCAGCGGCAGCCCGAAGAGGACTGCGGCGCAGCGGTGGCTGGCCACCGGATCGGAACCGCGGCTCGCGACAAGGGCCGCGCTGACATGCACCACGTACTCATCGACATCCCCAGCTGGTCTGTAGATGCCGTGCCGAACGCGAACCCATCGGCGCGAGTCGAGGCGAGCCCGCATCTCGTCCCGGGTGTAGCCCAGATGACGGGCCTGCTCAGCAGTGAAGACGCCACCCTGGGTGTTGGTGATGGCTGCCAGGTCGGGGTGCATGGGGGCAGCCTGCCCCCGAATAGCCCCGTGCGCGCAGGCCAATGGCGCCCGCTGTGGATGAAACGCGCAGTCCCCAGGCGGTGCCGACTGGGTCAAACGGGGCCTGGTTTGCCGGGGTGCTGGCCAACCAGCCCCCACTTGGGCCAATCCGCCCGGTGAAACGTAGGCCCGGGGTGCGGGAGGATGGGCGGCATGAGCTTCGACAACCTGCTGGCCGGCCCGCCACCCACCCTGCTGCCCGACGTCCCCGCGCCGCGTGCGCAGCTCGAGGCGGGCGTCCCGCCGGCGGAGGTCGCTGCGGGTCACCCGGAGTTCTCGCTCGCCTGGGCCGAGCTCGCCGACGACGCGTACGGGCGCGGCGCGGTCATCGAGTCGTACGCGTACGCCCGCACCGGCTACCACCGCGGGCTGGACCAGTTGCGCCGCGCGGGCTGGAAGGGGCACGGTCCGCTCCCCTGGGAGCACGAGCCCAACCGCGGGTTCCTGCGCTGCCTGCACGCGCTCGGCCGGGCGGCGCAGGCGATCGGCGAGGAGGGCGAGGCGGTCCGCTGCGACGACTTCCTGCGCGACAGCTCGCCGCTGGCTGCGCGGACGCTGAACGGCTGAGATGCCCGGCGCCACCTCCGGCCCACCTGGCAGGTACCGACCGGTGGTCGTCGGCGCCGGTATCGCCGGGATCGCCTGTGCCCGCGCGCTGACCGACGCGGGCTTGGCCCCGACCGTGTACGACCGGGGTCGGCGCCTCGGCGGTCGGATGGCGGTCAGGACCGCCGGCGCCCGACCCATCGACCTGGGTGCGTCGTACTTCACGGCGCACGACCCGCTCTTCGTCGAGGTCACGCAGGACTGGGTACGCCGCGGCCTGGCCCGGCCGTGGACGGACACCTTCCACCTGGCCACCCCTGAGCAAGGCCTGCAGGGAACGACGACCGGCCCGGTACGGTACGCCGCTGCCGGTGGCCTGCGCTCCCTGGTCGAGGAGCTCGCGACCGGCGTCGAGGTGACCTACCCGCGCGACGTCGCGGAGGTGGACGTCGGGCCGATCGTCGACGGCGAGCCCGCCTCCGCCGTCGTGCTCGCGATGCCCGACCCGCAGGCTCTCGACCTGCTCTCCGAGCACCTGGTGGCCGAGCGCGCGGTCCTCGCCGACACCGTCTGGGAACCCGTGCTGGCCCTGGTCGCCGGTTGGTCCGAGCGCGCCTGGCCGCAGCTCGACGGGGTGTTCGTCAACGAGTCGCCGGTCCTCACCTTCGTGGCCGACGAGGGTTCGCGCCGCGGCGACGGTGCGGCGATCCTGGTGGCCCACGCAGACCCGGTCTACTCCGCGGGCCACCTCGACGAACCGGACGAGGCGGCCCCGGCCATCCTCGCCGAGCTCGAGCTGGTGCTAGGCATCGAGACGCCGCCGGACTGGGTCCAGGTCAAGCGCTGGGGGGTGGCGCACCCGGCAGTCGGGCGCGAAGAGCCGTTCCACCTCGGCGAGGCGATGGTCGGGCTGGCCGGGGACGGCTGGCACGGGCGGCCCCGGGTCGAGGCTGCGTATCTGTCGGGACGTGCGTTGGGACATGAGCTGGTGATCCGGCTCCGGTAGCCTTCCCGGCGGCCCGTTTCACTCCAGCACGGCCCAGCTCGAGCGACGGAAGGGGACTCCAGTGCCCGCGATCGTGCTCGTCGGCGCCCAGTGGGGCGACGAAGGCAAGGGCAAAGCCACCGACCTGCTCGGCAGCGTCGTCGACTACGTCGTCAAGTTCAACGGTGGCAACAACGCCGGCCACACCATCGTGATCGACGGCGAGCGGTACGCGCTGCACCTGCTCCCCTCCGGGATCCTCACACCGGGTGTGGTGCCGGTGATCGGCAACGGGGTCGTCATCGACCTGGCTGTCCTGTTCAGCGAGATCACCGCGCTGGAGGCCCGTGGCATCGACACGTCCAGGCTGGTCGTCAGCGCCAACGCACACCTCGTGCCGACGTACAACGCCGCGCTCGACAAGGTGACCGAGCGCTTCCTGGGCAGCCGCCGCATCGGCACGACCGGGCGCGGCATCGGCCCGACGTACGCCGACAAGATGAACCGGATCGGCATCCGGGTGCAGGACGTCTTCGACGAGAACATCCTGCGGCAGAAGGTCGAGGGCTCTCTCGACCTCAAGAACCAGCTGCTGGTCAAGATCTACAACCGGCGCGCCATCACCGTCGACTCCGTGGTGAGCGAGCTGCTGTCGTACGCCGAGCGGCTGCGCCCGATGGTCGCGGACACGCCGCTGCTCCTGGGGCAGGCCCTCGACGCGGGCAAGACCGTGCTGCTCGAGGGGGGCCAGGCGACGCTGCTCGACGTCGACCACGGCACCTACCCCTTCGTCACCTCGTCCAACGCGACCGCCGGCGGCGCGTGCACGGGTTCGGGCATCCCACCCGGCCGGATCGACCGGGTGATCGCGATCGTCAAGGCGTACACCACGCGGGTCGGCGAGGGTCCCTTCCCGACCGAGTTGGGCGACGCGCTCGGCGAGCGGCTGCGCAGCGTCGGCAAGGAGTACGGCACGACGACCGGGCGCCCGCGCAGGTGCGGCTGGTACGACCTGCCGATCGCCCGGTACGCCGCCAGGATCAACGGGGTCACCGACTTCGTGCTCACCAAGCTGGACGTGCTGACCGGCCTCGAGCAGGTGCCGGTGTGCGTCGCGTACGAGATCGACGGCGAGCGCTGCGACGAGATCCCGATGACGCAGACCGACTTCCACCACGCGAAGCCGATCTACGAGTACTTGCCGGGCTGGTCCGACGACCTCGCGAAGGTCCGCACGCTCGAGGACCTGCCGACCAACGCGCGGGCGTACGTCGACTACCTCGAGGCCCGTTCGGGGGCGCCCTTCTCCGCGATCGGCGTCGGCCCGAGCCGGGACGAGACCATCTCCGTCCGCTCCCTGGTCTGACCGGTGCTGCCCCCGGCACCGGTCACGCTGCAGGGCGCGTACGTGCGGCTGGAGCCGCTGGGGCAGGAGCATGTACCCGGGCTCGCGCAGGCCACCGCCGGCGACGAAGAGGTGTGGCGGTGGTTGCCCGCTTTCCCCGCTGACGAGGCTGAGCTGGGCGTCGTCGTCGCGGCGGCGCTGGCCGAGCGAGAGCGCGGGCAGCGCTTCCCGTTCGCGATCCTGTCGGCGGACGGCAGCGCGGTGCTCGGGTCCTCGTCGTACCTCGACTTCGACTCGGGGCACCCGCGGATCGAGATCGGCTGGACCTGGCTCAGCCGGCCGGTCTGGCGCAGCCCGGTCAACACCGAGGCGAAGCTGCTGCTGCTCGGCCATGCGTTCGACGACCTGGGGTACGAGCGGGTGACCCTCAAGACGCACCACCGCAACGAGCGCTCGCAGGCGGCGATCGCCCGGCTGGGTGCCGTCCGCGAGGGGACGCTGCGTCACCACGTCCGGCACCGCGACGGGAGCTGGCGGGACTCGGTGTACTTCTCGATCCTGTCCGCGGAGTGGCCACAGGCACGCGACGGGCTGACCGCTCGGCTCGCAGCACAGGAATGACAGCGCAGGGCTGACACTTTGACGGCTATGGGTGCTGCACGCTGACACCCTGCTCCTCGCGCGCGGAGGTCCGCGCCTCATACCCTGGGAGCCGTACCGGCCGCCGCGTCCCGTAGGAGAGCCACATGATCGACCCCACGCCCGACCCCGCCCGCGGCGCCGAGGTGTTCGCACTCGATCGCGAGCACGTGTTCCACTCCTGGTCCGCCCAGGGGGCGATCAAGCCGCTGCCGATCGCGGCCGCGCAGGGCTCGTACTTCTGGGACTACGACGGCAACCGCTACCTCGACTTCTCGAGCCAGCTGGTCAACACCAACATCGGTCACCAGCACCCGAAGGTCGTCGCCGCGATCGCCGCCCAGGCGGCCACGCTGGCGACGATCGCGCCGCAGCACGCGAACGAGGCGCGCGGCGAGGCGGCCAAGCGGATCACCGAGCTCGCCCCGGCCGGGCTCAACAAGGTGTTCTTCACCAACGGCGGCGCGGACGGGATCGAGAACGCGATCCGGATGGCCCGGCTGCACACCGGCCGGCTCAAGGTGCTCAGCTTCTACCGCTCGTACCACGGCAACACCGGTGCCGCGATCGCCGCGACC
>JANYIP010000271.1 GCA_025361995.1 Streptomycetales bacterium
TCCGACGTCGGAGCCGGCGTCCGGCTCGGTGAGCACCATGCTGCCGCCCCAGCCGCGCTGGCCGCAGACCTGGGCCCACTTCTTCTGCTCGGGGGTGCCCAGGCTCCAGAAGACGTGCGCGAACGCGTAGCCGGAGGCGTAGATGTGCACGGCCGGGTTGGAGCCCAGCACCATCTCGGCGATCGCCCAGCGCACCGAGGGTGGCGTGGCGGTCCCGCCCATGTCCTGCGGCAGGTCGAGCTGGCCCCATCCGGCGTCGACGTACGCCGCGTACGACTTCTTGAACGAGTCGGGCATGGTCACGCTGAAGGTGGTGGGGTCGAAGACGGGGGGGTTGCGGTCACCGTCGGTGAACGACTCGGCGAGCTCGTTCGTCGCGAGCCGCTCGACCTCCACCAGGATCGAGCGTGCGGTGTCGACGTCGAGCTCGGCGTAGCGCCCGGTGCCGAGGATGTCCTGGCGGCCGAACACCTCGAAGAGGTTGAACTCGATGTCACGCAGGTTGGACCGGTAGTGCCCCATGACCGTGCTCCCCTTCGTGCGGCGCGCTGCTGCCGACGTCCAATTCGTACCCGTCAGTAACATGATGCTACTGGCGAGTAACTTCCGCAAGGGTTCGACTCAGGTCGTCGAGCGCGTCCACTGCCCACCCGACCTCTGCATCACTGGGTACGTCGGGGCTGTAGCACTCGCGTTCGAGCGTGCCGAGGGCTCCGCCCGACCCGGCGGGGAGCCGACGGGCCAGCTCGGCGATGGTCTCCGCGGGTCGCCGGCCCCGTCCGGTGTCGGCGAGCACGCCCTCCAGCCGGCGGAAGGCGAGCAGGACCGGCCCAGGGGGCGCGGTCGGGCGCGTGGAACCGGCTGCTGCCACTGCGCGCCGCCGCCGGGTCACCCGGGCCAGCCACCGCAACACGATCCCGACGAGCAGCGCGAGCAGGCCGGCGATCATCCCGGCTGCCGCCCGACTGGTCGCCGTGTCGAAGATGTCGTGCCCAAGGGTGGCCAGCAGCGACGGGCTGTCCGCCTCCGCCAGCGCCGCCCCGGCGGTGGGGTCGGACGGCGCCCAGCCGATCCCCGGGTACCACACCTCGACCCAGGCGTGCGCGTTGGAGACGAGCATCCGGCGCACACCACCGGCGGCCGGGGTCCCGTACGCGAGCCCGGTCACCATCCGCGCCGGGACGCCGCGGGACCGCAGCAGCACGACCTCGGCCGAGGCGAACTGCTCGCAGAACCCGGCGTTGGAGGTGAACAGGAAGTCGTCGACCGCGTCGGCGCCCGGCGCCGGGACGGGGGAGTCCAGCTGGTACTTCTCGTTCTCCCGCAGGTACGTCTCGACAGCCCGCACCTCGGCGTACCGCGTGGTCGCGCCGCTGGTGATCTGGGCGCCCAGGTCACGTACCCGCTGTGGCAGCGAGGCCGGCAGCTGCAGCCAGCGCGGGTCGCGGGGGTCGGTGCCTGTGTCGGAGCCGGCGGCGGCCAGCACCTTCGGGTCGGTGACCTCCGGCACGGAGGTCACCGTGTATGTCGTGGGGATGTTGCCGTCGCTCGCCGTCCCCAGGATCAGCCCGCCGTCGCTGTCCAGGAGCAGCCGCCCGTGGACTGTCACCGAGGTCACCGCGCCGGGGGCGACCACCGACCCGCTGAACTGGTCCAGCAGGTGAACCACGTCGGTCCGCGGGGCGGTGCTCGCCAGCGACGGCGACGGGTCCAGCTGCTGCGGGACGGCGTAGGTGGGCCCGTTCGTGAGCTGTTCGAGCGAGCTGGTGGTGCCGAACCAGGCCTGCCCGTCATACGTCGACAGGACCGTGCCCCGCCAGAGCTCCGGGCTGTCGGCGGGTACGTCGAGGACGGGCGCATCGGACAGCGAGCCGCGGGTGCGCAGGTCCATGATCCCGCTGGAGTAGTAGCCGGTGCCGCGAACCTCGGCGGACGAGGCGTCGAGCTGGGTGTCGTTCCCGAGGAGTCGGCTCCGGGCGCTCAACCCGTTCGGCTGCGGCAGCAGCAGGAACACGACGAGACCCGCGACCATGGTGATCGCGACCGCTCCGGCGGTCCCGGTGCCTGTGCTGGACGACCTGCTGGACGAGTCGCTGGACGGGCTCCCGGACGACGCAGGGCCCGACCGCACCGGCCGAGCGAGCGCGTGGCCGGCCTCCAGCTGCTCGAGGCGCTGCGCCAGGACCAGCGCGGTCACGGCGGTCGGCCACCCGACCAGCAGCGGGACGGCCACCGCAGGGCCGGGAGCAAGGCCGGCCGCCAGCACCGTCATGAACAGGCCGATGGTCAGGCCGACGAGCAGGTCGCGCCGGGTACCCAGCACCAGCGCGTGGGCGACCGCGAGACCAGCGAGCAGCGTCGCGAGCACCGGGCCGATGGACTGCAGCGGGTCTTCGCCCAGGCCGGCGAGCGCGCTGTGGACTGCGTACCCGGCGACGAGCAGCAGCACCCCGATGCTGGCGCGGCGGCGCAGGACGGCCTCGACCGGCGAAGCGAGCCACACCGGCGCCGCGCAGGCGAGCACGAAGCAGCCGACCACGGCGACGGTCATCGATCCCGAGAGCAGCTGGGCGGTGGCCAGCGCCAGGAGGCCGGCCAGTCCGGCGACCAGCACGGCGATCCGCAGCGGCAGCCGGGCTGCCTCAGCGTCGCTGAGGCCCATCACCACGTCGCCACCGACCCGGTCGCGGGCCGTGGGTCCTCCAGCCGCCGGATCTCGACGCCGGCTGCTGCGGCCATGCTCTCGACCGCGTGCCACCACGACGTCGGCAGCGCGGTCACGGCCACGTGGAGCAGGCCGCCGCGACCGGTGGCGGCCAGCGCCGACTCGATGAGCCGCTGGTCTGGCAGCCCCGGCGGGTCGAGCGCCGCGCACCAGTCGAGCAGCGCTGTGCGGCTGGTGACCCGGAGGGGCTCGAGGCCGGGCTGGGCGGCCACGAGCGAGATCACGTACCCGGCCCCCAAGGCGGCCACCGCGGTCGAGGCCACCAGCGAGACCAGCCGCTCCCAGCCGGGTTCGGCGGTCGGGCCGACGACCAGGATGTCCAGGGTGCCGCCGCGGGGGACCTCACGCTCCAGGACGACCAGCCGGCCGCGGCGCGCTGTGCTGCGCCAGTGCACCTGGCGGGCCTCGTCGCCGGACTGCCACTCCCGGATCCCGTGCACATCGACCCCGCTGCGGTCCGGTCGGGCCTGCCGGGTCGAGGCCCCGAGGCTGCGGCTGGGGGGCAGCCGGACGGGGACGAGCGCCGGGTGCACGGTGAGCTCGGTGGTCAGGTCGCCGGCCGCCTGGGTGATCACGAGTCCGAGCGGGGCCGAGCTCACGAGCAGGGCGCGGCTGGTCGACGTCCGGCCACGCGTGACGGCGCTGCGCTCGACGCTGACCTGGGCGGTCGCCCCCGGCGCCAAGGCGTCGACGACGACGGTCACGTCGGTGAGGCCGACCACGGTGTGGGTCAGCGTGGTCAGCGGGCTGGTCCGGCGGCCGCTGTTGCGTACGGTCAGGCGGGTCGCGACCGGCTGGCCGAGGTCGGCCCTGGCCGGTACGTCCACGGTGACGTCGAGGTCGGACAGCCGGGGCCGCAGCAGGATCGCCGCGACGCCCAGGCCGAGCGACGCCCCTGCGAGCAGCAGGAGCCAGCTGTCGACGGTCATGACGGACAGCACGCCGAGCACGGGGGCTGCGATCAGGGGCAGCCAACCGAGCCGGGTCGGGCGTGGGGTGGCCTTCATCGACGGAGGGTGGCCTTCACCGGGCTACTGCACGGGCACGGGGATGAGGGCGACCAGGTCGGCCACCAACCCCTCGGCCCGGCCGGCAGCGGAGCCGGTCCCGCTGGTACCGTCGACCAGGACGAGCCGGTGCGCCAGCACCGACGGCGCCAGCACCTTGGTGTCGTCGGGGACGACGTAGTCGCGCCCGGTCAGCAGGGCGCGCGCCTGTGCGCACCGCACCAGGGTCAGGGCGGCCCGAGAGCTGGCCCCGAGCTGGATCCGCGGGTCCTCGCGGGTGGCGCGTACCACCGCGAGGGCGTGCTCCAGGACGGCGTCGGCGACGTACGTGGTCCGTACCCCGATCCGGGCCGCGGTCAGTTGCTCCGGGTCGACCACGGCCCGCAGGTCGTCGACGGTCGGCCGGACGAGCTGCTCGCGCACGACCTGCCGCTCGGATGCGAGGTCGAGCCCGCCGAGGCGTAGGCACACCGCGAACCGGTCGAGCTGCCCTTCGGGGAGCGGGTACGTGCCGTGCTGCTCCAACGGGTTCTGGGTGGCGACCACGAAGAAAGGGTCTGGCAGCCCGTGGCGTACGCCGTCGACGGTGACCGCGCCCTCGTCCATCGCCTCGAGGAAGGCGGACTGGGTACGTGGCGGCGTGCGGTTGAGCTCGTCGACCAGCACGACGTGCGCGAACAGCGGGCCAGGGACGAAGTGGAAGCGGTGCTGGTCCGGGTCCCAGACGCCGGAGCCGGTGATGTCCGAGGGCAGCAGGTCGGCGGTGGCCTGGATCCGGTGGAACGTTCCGCCGAGGGAGCGCGCGAAGGCTCGGGCCAGCGTGGTCTTCCCGCTGCCGGGGACGTCTTCGATGAGCGCGTGCCCGCCGGCCAGCAGGGCACAGGTGACGAGCTCGACCGCTCGGTGCCGGCCGTGCACCACCTGCTCGACGTTGGTCACGATCCGCTGGGCGAGCGCGGTGAGATCGTCGCGGGCGGGCATGGTGACCCCAGGGGGCATCAGGGGCGTGCTCGTCACTGGACTCCTTCGTGCGGGGTGCGCGTCCTCTGATTGGGCATCGGCGCACGGAGACGTCCTCTTGACGTGAACCTCGGGACGGAGGCGTACGTGGTACTAGCGCCAAGGTCCGATGGCGGACGAGACCAAGGCTGTGGCGTCCCGGGTGCTCTCGAGATCGAACCAGACCTGTGGGGGGAGCGTTCGCGAGCAAGCAGGTCGCCGAGCCCCCCACTTCCGCGTCGATCTTGAGAGATGTCCCCTCCCGACGG
>JANYIP010000354.1 GCA_025361995.1 Streptomycetales bacterium
CTCGGCGCCGGCCTGGCGGGCTGGGTGCTCGCCCGCAGGCTCGCCAGGCCGATCCAGCAGGCCGCCGAGGCGGCGCACCGGCTCGCCGCGGGTTCGCGAGACGTCCAGCTGGTCCCGCAAGGGCCGCAAGAGGTCGCCGAGCTCGCCGGCGCACTCAACCGGCTCAACAGCGCGCTGGCGACGAGCGAGGGACGCGAGCGCGAGTTCCTGCTGTCGGTCTCGCACGAGCTCCGGACACCACTGACGGCGGTCCGCGGGTACGCCGAGGCGCTGGCCGACGGCGTGGTCCCCGCCGACGACGTCGCGCGCACCGGGTCGATCATGCTGGCCGAGTCGCAGCAGCTCGAGCGGCTCGTCGCCGACCTGCTCGACCTCGCCCGGCTGCGCGCCCAGAACTTCCGGCTCGACCTTTCCGACGTCGACCTCGCCGAGCTCGTACGTCAGGCGGGCGCCGTCTGGCAGATGCGCTGCGCCCCCGAAGGGGTCGAGCTGCGGGTCGAGGCACCGGCGATCCCGCTGGTGGTCCGCACCGACCCGACCCGGGTCCGGCAGATCATCGACGGCCTCGCGGAGAACGCCCTGCGGGTGACCCCGGCCGGGGCCCCGATCGTGCTCGCGGTGGCGCCGTCGCCGTCCACCGGCGGGGTGCTCCTAGAAGTGCGGGACGGCGGCCCAGGGCTCACCGACGACGACCTCTCGGTCGCGTTCCAGCGGGCCGCGCTGTACGAGCGGTACCGGGGGGTACGCAAGGTCGGCACCGGGTTCGGGCTCGCCCTGGTGCACGGGCTGGCCGCCCGGCTGGGCGGGACAGCGACCGCCGGACGGGCCCCCGAGGGCGGTGCGCGCTTCTCGGTCCACCTGCCCCTGGGACGGTAGGGCCGCCGGCCCCGATATCCTCTGCGTATGACCGTCCTCGACGACATCCTGGAAGGCGTCCGCGCCGACCTCAAGGATCGGCAGGAGCGGGTCCCCCTCGAGGCGCTCAAGGAGCGGGCCGCGGCTCGCCCGGTCTGCAAGGACGGCGTCGCGACGCTGCGCGGGGACGCCGGCGTCACGGTCATCGCCGAGGTCAAGCGCCGCAGCCCCTCCAAGGGCGACCTGGCGACGATCGCCGACCCGGCCGCGCTCGCCGCGGAGTACGAGGCAGGCGGAGCCGCGGTCATCAGCGTGCTCACCGAGGAGCGGCGGTTCGGCGGGACCCTCGCCGACCTCGACGCCGTCCGGGCCGCGGTCGACGTACCCGTGCTGCGCAAGGACTTCATCATCTCGAGCTACCAGCTGTGGGAGGCCAGGGCGCACGGCGCCGACCTCGCCCTGCTCATCGTGGCGGCCCTGGAGCAGGAGGCGCTGGTGTCGCTGGTCGAGCGCGCCGCGTCCATCGGGCTGTCGACGATCGTGGAGGTGCACGACGAGGTCGAGTGCGCCCGCGCCGTCGCCGCGGGCGCCCGGATCATCGGTGTCAACACCCGGGACCTTCGTACCCTCGAGGTGGACCGCACGATCTTCGCCCGGGTCGCGCCGTCCATCCCCGACCGGGTGGTCAAGGTCGCGGAGTCCGGCGTGCGCGGGCCGCACGACCTGATCGAGTACGCCAGGGCCGGCGCCGACGCCGTCCTGGTCGGTGAGTCCCTGGTGACCGGGCGCGACCCGCGCGCGGCGGTCAACGAGCTCGTCACCGCGGCCAGCCACCCCGCGCTGCGCCACGACCGAGGGTGAGGCGCAGACCCGATGTCCGACACGATCTCTGACCCCGCGACCACGCTCGAGGTCATGCCCGACGCGGCCGGCCACTTCGGCCCGTACGGTGGCCGGTTCGTCCCCGAGGCGCTGATCGCGGCCCTCGACCAGCTCACCGAGGCGTACGCGTCGGCCGGGCAGGATCCGGCGTTCCGGGCCCGGCTCGACCACCTCAACACGACGTACGCCGGCCGGCCGAGCGCGCTGACCGAGGCCGAGCGCCTCTCCGCGCACGCCGGCGGCGCCCGGATGCTGCTCAAGCGCGAGGACCTCAACCACACCGGCTCACACAAGATCAACAACGTCCTCGGCCAGGCGCTGCTCACCCTGCGGATGGGCAAGACCCGGGTGATCGCCGAGACCGGCGCCGGGCAGCACGGCGTGGCTGCCGCGACCGCCTGCGCCCTGCTCGGGCTCGAGTGCGTGGTCTACATGGGCGAGGAGGACACCCGGCGGCAGGCGCTGAACGTGGCCCGGATGAAGATGCTCGGCGCGACGGTCATCCCCGTCACTACGGGTTCGCGGACGCTCAAAGACGCGATGAACGAGGCCATGCGCGACTGGGTCACCAACGTTGAGTCGACGCACTACCTCATCGGTACGGTCGCCGGACCCAGCCCGTTCCCGCGGATGGTGCGCGACTTCCAGCGGGTCATCGGCGACGAGGCGCGCGCCCAGGTGCTCGCTCTCACCGACCGGCTCCCCGACGCGGTCGCGGCCTGCGTCGGCGGCGGGTCCAACGCGATCGGCATCTTCACCGCGTTCCTCGACGACCCCGGCGTCCGGCTGTACGGGTTCGAAGCCGGCGGCGACGGAGTCGAGACCGGACGGCACGCGTCCTCGATCACCGGCGGTGCGCCCGGGGTGCTGCACGGCGCGCGGTCGTACCTGCTCCAGGACGAGATGGGCCAGACCATCGAGTCGCACTCGATCAGCGCCGGCCTGGACTACCCGGGCGTCGGGCCGGAGCACGCCTGGCTGAACGACATCGGCCGGGCGACGTACCGTCCGGTCACCGACGCCCAGGCGATGGACGCCTTCTCGCTGCTCTGCCGGACCGAGGGGATCATCCCGGCGATCGAGTCCGCGCACGCGATCGCCGGTGCGGTCGAGGTGGGTCGCGAGCTCGGCCCGGACTCGATCGTGCTCATCAACCTGTCCGGGCGCGGCGACAAGGACGTCGACACCGCAGCGGCCTGGTTCGGCGTGGTCACCGGCGAGCCGGCGTGAACGGGGACACGGCGTGAACTGGGAGACGGCGTGACGACGCTCGCGGAGACCTTCGCCCGCACCAGGAGCGAGGGACGGGCGGCGCTGATCGGCTACCTGCCCGCCGGGTACCCGTCGTACGCGGGCTGCGTCGACGCGCTCGTCGCGATGGTCGAGAGCGGCGTCGACATCGTCGAGATCGGGCTGCCCTACTCCGACCCGCTGATGGACGGACCGACGATCCAGCAGGCGGTCGAGGCCGCGCTCGCGGCCGGGGTCACCACCCGCGAGGTCCTGAAGACTGTCGAGGCCGTCGCGGCCACCGGCGCCGCAACGCTGGTCATGACCTACTGGAACCCCGTCGAGCGGTACGGCGTCGGCGCCTTCGCAGACGCCATGGCCGCCGCCGGGGGAGCCGGCGTGATCACCCCCGACCTCACCCCGGACGAGGCGGAGCCGTGGCTGGCGGCGGTCGCCTCAGCCGGGATCGACCCCGTCTTCCTGGTCGCGCCGTCCTCGACCGCGGCCCGGATCCGGCGGGTCACCGAGGTCAGTCGCGGCTTCGTGTACGTCGCCTCCACGATGGGCGTCACCGGTGTCCGTGATGCCGTGTCCGACCGGGCCGAGGCGCTGGTGGCCCGGGTACGACCCGTCACCGACCTGCCGCTGAGCGTCGGCCTGGGCGTGTCCACCGCGGCGCAGGCGGCCGAGGTCGCTGCGTACGCGGACGGGGTGATCGTCGGCTCCGCCTTCGTCCGCCGGCTCATCGACGCCCCGGACCCCGCTGCCGGGGTCGCCGCCGTCCGGGCCCTGGCTGTCGAGCTCGCTGCCGGTGTCCGCGCTGCTCGGCACTGATCGAAGTCGGTACTGACCGCCCTCGGCACTGAGCGTCGTCGGGACTGACGGTGCTGGGTGGGAAACTAATGCGGCGCCCCGCTCGTCCGGCAGGTATGCCCGTAGTCCGTCGCCGTCTCGTGCTGGCCGCTGCTGCGGTGAGCACGGCCCTCCCGCTGCTGGCCTGCTCGTCGCCGGCGCCCGAGGCGAACAACCCGGCGGGCGTGATCATCTCGACGCCGCAGGCCACCCAGGGAGCGGCCGCGGGTGACTTCAACGGCATCGTGCTCGACCAGCCGTACCGCGAGCCCACCGACACCTTCACCGACATGAGCGGGCAGCCGTTCTCGTTCGCGGCCGACGCCAAGCGCCCGGTGGTCCTCGTCTTCTTCGGGTACACCAGCTGTCCGGACGTCTGCAGCACCGTGCTCGCCGACGTCGCCGCCGCGCTGCGCCCGCTGGATCCGGGCACCCGCAAGCAGGTCGAGCTCGTCTTCATCACCACCGACCCGGACCGCGACACCGGCCCCGTGATGCGTGCCTACCTCGGCCGCTTCGACCCCACCTTCATCGGCGTCACCGCGCCGATGCCGGAGATCCAGCAGGTCGCCACCGGCCTCGGCGTCGCGATCACGGGCCATGACGCCTCCGGGGCTGGCTACACGGTCGGGCACGGCGCACAGGTCCTCGGGTTCGGCCCCAACCACACCGCCGGCGTGATCTGGCTGCCCGGCACGCCTGTCCGTGACCTGCGCGCCGACGTCGTCCGGCTAGCCTCTCAGGCATGAGCACAGGATTCACCGGCGGCTCGGCGCAGCTGTGGCTGACCACGCTCGCTCGGGTCGCGCTCGGCCTGGTGATGGTCATCGCAGGGGGCCTCAAGATCAGCGACCCGGACCAAGCTGTGCGTGCCGTCCAGGCGTACCAGATCCTCCCGCAGTCGATGACCCACGCAGTCGGGTACGGACTGCCGCTCCTCGAGATCACGCTGGGAGTGCTCCTCCTGCTCGGCCTTGGCAGCCGGATCGCTGCGTTGGCGGCCGGGCTCTTCATGCTCGTGTTCATCACCGCAGTGTCGTCGGCCTGGGTGCGCGGGCTGTCCATCGACTGCGGTTGCTTCGGAGGCGGGGGAGCGATCGACCCGGCCGGCAAGACATGGCGCTACCTGTCCGAGATCCTGCGCGACCTGCTCTTCCTCGGGCTGGCCTCGTGGATCGCGGTCTTCAAGACGAGCAGGTTCGCGCTCGACCGGGCCCCGCTCGGCGCTCTCTCCTTTGACGACGCCACCGACGACCGTGAGGACTCCCGCGCATGACCACCGAAGCCAAGCAGCCGAAGCGTCAGACCCGGGAACGGCTTGTCGCCGAGCGAGCCGCGCAGGAGGCGGCCAAGCGCCGCAAGGACAATCTCGTCCGGGGCGGGATCGCCGCCCTGGTGATCGTCCTGGTCGTCGGCGTGGGGCTCATCTTCATCCTGACCCACAAGTCCACGGTCGCTACGGGCTCCGCTGCACCCGCCGGCGTCACTGCGACCCACGGCTACCCGACCGGCGCCGTCGCCAAGCCCGTCATCGACATCTACGAAGACTTTCAGTGCCCCATCTGCGAGCAGTACGAGACCAACCTCGGGCAGCACATCGAGTCGTTGGCGACCACAGGCAAGGCGTCCGTGGTCTACCACATGCTGACCTTCCTGGACCGCAGCGATACCGGGGCCGCCGACACCCTCAAGAGCTCCACCCGCTCGGCCAACGCCGGCGCCTGTGCCCAGAACCAGGGCAAGTTCCTCGCGTTCCACGACGTCGTCTACGCCAACCAGCCGACCGAGGGGGTGGGCTACACCGATGCCCAGCTCATCGCCTTCGGCCAGAAGGCCGGCGTCCCCGACATGAGCACCTTCACCACCTGCGTGAAGAACCAGACGTACCTGGGCTTCTTGTCGGTGGTCTCGGGCGAGGCCGACACCCGTCAGGTGAGCGGGACGCCGACGTTCTTCGTCGACGGCAAGATGCTCAACTTCAGCTCGGCGAAGTCCTTCATCGGCGTCCAGCAGATCCTCGACGCCGCTGTCTCGGCGGCCGCATGACGCTGACTGCTCCGGTCGCCTTCATCCCGAGCCCGTCGCAGGGCGTCTGGCACGTCGGGCCGTTCCCGGTCCGTGCGTACGCGCTGTGCATCATCGCGGGCATCATCTTCGCCATCTGGCTCACCGACCGCCGTTGGGTCGCTCGGGGTGGCCGGTCGGGCACGGTTGCCGACATCTCCGTCTGGGCCGTGCCCTTCGGCATCGTCGGCGGGCGCATATATCACGTCATCACGAGCTGGGAACCGTACTTCGGGGCCGGGGGGCATCCGCTGGACGCGTTCAAGATCTGGCAGGGCGGCCTCGGCATCTGGGGTGCGGTCGCGTTCGGTGCGATCGGGGCGTACATCGGGTGTCGCCGTCAGGGGGTCGTGCTGCCGCCCTTCGGTGACGCGCTCGCGCCTGGTCTCGCGGTCGCGCAGGCGATGGGGCGTTGGGGCAACTACTTCAACCAGGAGCTGTTCGGCAAGCCGACGACGCTGCCGTGGGGGCTCAAGATCGACCTCGCCCACCGGCCGCAGGGGTACGAGCAGTTCGCCACCTTCCACCCGACGTTCCTCTACGAGTCGCTGTGGTGCCTGCTGATCGCCGTGGTGCTCATGCGCGCTGACCGGCGGTTCCAGCTCGGTCACTTCCGGGTTTTCCTGCTCTACGGCGCGCTCTACACCGCGGGGCGGTTCTGGTTCGAGCTGCTGCGCATCGACGACGCGAACCACATCCTCGGGCTCCGCGTGAACACCTGGGTCTCCTCGATCATCTTCGCGATATCGGTGGCCGGCTTCATCTGGTCGATGCGCCACCGCCCGGGCCGCGAGACCCCGGCGGAGCTGCTCCGTCATCGCGCCGAGCCGGAGGTCGAGGAAGCTGCCGAGTCGGTGTCCGAACCTTCCTGATCGTCGACCACCAGGGTGACTCTGTTGGCTGGTGACACGGCAGGATAGGCCCGTGGAGCCAGGCTTTGGATCGGTCGTGACGAGTGACGGTCGGACCGTGGCGTTCCTCGACGGAGGCGACCCGAGCGGGTACCCCGTCATCGGACTGCACGGAACTCCGGGGTGCCGGCTGAGCCGCTGGCCTGACGACTCGGTGTATGCGGGCGCGGGGGTGCGGTACATCACCACGGATCGAGCGGGGTACGGGCGCTCGTCACGTCATCGGCGCCGGGTGGTGGCGGACGAGGCCGCCGACGTGAGTGCAGTCGCTGATGCCGTGGGACTGGACCGGTTCTCCCTGGTGGGCGGCTCCGGAGGAGGTCCGCACGCACTGGCGTGCGCCGCCCTGCTGGGAGATCGGCTGGACCGAGTGGCGTGCCAGTCCAGCCTTGCCCCTCTCGGTGTGGGCGGCCTGTCTCGGGAAGAGTGGCTGACCGGGATGGGTGCGGAGATCGCCGCCGAGCTCGCGTGGGCCGAGGCAGGTGAGAACGTCCTGACCGCCGAGATGACGAGGGCGCAGCGGCTCATGGAGGAACTGATCGAGGTCGACCCTGGGGCCATGCTGGGTCAAGACGCGAACGACATCGACGTGGGATTCCTCGAGCGCCCGGAGACGATCGAGGCGTTTCGCCGGATCATCCCCGAGCAAGCGATCCACGGGGTTGGCGGATCTGTGGACGACATGCTGGCGCTGGTCGGCCCCTGGGGCTTCACCCTGACGGACATCCGTGTGCCCGTACTGATCACTTTTGGAGATGCCGATACTTCGTGCCCAGTGGCCCACGGCAGGTTCCTGGCAGGTTCCGTACGCCTTGCGACCGTGGTCGAGACCAGCGGCGGTGGGCATTTCGCTGCCCACCCGACGCAGGACATCCTGCAGACGCACCGGTGGCTCGTCGCCGGCGGCGACTAGCAAGCAGCCCCCGAAAAGTCTTGCTGGGTGGTCGTGATCGACGGCGACGCGATCGCCACGAACACCGCAAACACCGGGGTCAGCACGAGGATGGCGAAGACCAGGATGGGCAGCAACGGGCCCGTGGGGTCGACCGCTGCTGCGAGCCCGACCAAGATCGCCAGTACGACAAGCAGGGGCCCGCCGATGAGACCGGAGCGAGTCCTGCGCCCGCTCAGACACCGCGCGCACACCGGAAGCGCCGGAGCTTTGATCGTCTTTCCCCGATGGAAAGCGGCGGCTAGCCCCACGACGAGGAAGAGTCCGGTGGGGGTCTTGGACTTGAACGTGGCCTTGCGCGTGCCTACCGCGATCCCACCGTGCCGTATGCACAAGGCTGGGAGCGGGACCCCGCAAGCGAGCGGATAGGCGGGAATTCGAAGACTTGTCGACGCCATGGCGGGGAACCGACGCGGCTCATCCCACACTTGAGGCCACCGGCTTCACGATGGGGTGCGGAAGTAAACGTCCTTCGTCTCGACCGTTCCGGCGGTGCGTCCCGGCGCCGTCTGGTAGCTCCAGTACAGGTTCGTGTGCGCGATGACCTGGGCGGGCGGCGGCGCGCCCCACGCCGACTGGTCCTCCGTCGTGTGGGCATCGCTGACCAGGGTGGCGTCGTAGCCGCGGGCGAGCGCACCGTGCAGCGTCGAGCGGACGCATGCGTCGGTCTGCGCGCCGACGACGATGAGCCGGCCGACTCCCAGGTCTGAGAGCACGCTCTCGAGGCTGGTGTCCTCGAAGGAGTCGCCATAGTTCTTCTCGATCAGCGGCTCCGCCTCGGCCGGCGTCAGCTCGGGCACGATCCGCCACTCGTCGCTGCCGCGCAAGAGCCCCTCGTCCGAGTGCTGGACCCAGACGACGGGGATCTGCTCCTGCCGCGCCCGCTCGACGAGCCCGGCGACGTTCGCGACGACGGAATCCCGCTGGTGGGCCAAGGCGACCACGCCGTTCTGCACGTCGATGACGAGAAGTGCGGTGTTCGGGCGGTTCTCGATGGTGGTCATGATGGAGCCTCTCGCAGGTGGGCGGCGATCCTGCGGGCTTCGAGGCGGATCTCGCGGAGCATCCCGGCCGGAGACACGAACTGGCCGCAGAAGTAGAGGCCGGGCAGGGCGGTCGGCCCACCCGAGACCACGGGGGTCCCCGTGTCGTCGCACACGTCCTGCCACCCGACGAGGAACTCGTCCAACCCTGGGCGGTAGCCGGTGGCGAGGACCACGGCGTCCACGGCGAGCGTGCTGCCGTCGGTGAAGACCACCCCGGACTCGGTGAACCGCTCGATGTCCCCGTGCACGCCGATGCGTCCGGCCCCGATATGACGCATCGTCCCGATGTCGAACAGCGGGATGTGCCGGTCGCGGGCGATCTGAGTGTTGGGGCCGTACGCGAGCTTGCGCAGGCCCACGGTACGGATGTCGCCGACGGTCGCCCGGATCAGCGGCCAGGCGAGTGCGTCAGCCACCGCAGGCGGTACGAGCTGCATCACGATGTTGAGCTGCAGCACGGGTACGAGGCCGAGGATGTCGCGGGACCACGTTGACCGGCGACCGTACGGCGAGGTGCGGGTGGGCGCCGCGCTCGACCAGGTCGATGGCCTGCTCGCATGCGGAGTTCCCGAACCCGAC